>JADMIN010000763.1 GCA_015478575.1 Ktedonobacterales bacterium
CAACGGCAACGGCTATGAGGGGTACAATGGCCCCCCAAGCTCCGCCGCGCCGTGGGATCAGCCGCCGCCGCAAGGCCCTGGCCCTCGTGGCGGCAGCCGCTGGGAATGACCCCCGGCCGACCTAACCCCCCGGCCCCCTTCCCTACGAGGGAAGGGGGAGTGAGGAGTTGGGTCCCCATAGTCAACTCTCTCTCTTCGGGCGTTTGCCGCGCGGTGGGCGCGTCTCGCCGCGCGACTTCCCCTCCACCTGGCGGCCCTCGCGCTCAGCCTTGTCCGCTCTCTCAGTGTGGGGGCGCGAGACACTGCGGGCCAGGCGCGCCAGCGGATAGATCGCGTGGATGGGGCCACCTGATCGCGGCGCGCCATGCGCCCCCGAAGGGCGTGTATCCGCCGCGCGCGTCGTGCCAGGCAGCGCGGGCACCAGCAGCGTAAAGGTGCTCCCCTGCCCCGGCTGGCTGTGGATGCTGATCTCGCCGTGATGTGCCGTGGCAATCCACTTGGCGATGGCCAGGCCCAGGCCGCTGCCCTGCTCATCGCGCTCCCGCGCCCGGTCCGCACGGTAGAAGCGCTCGAAGATATGGGGGCGGTCCTCTGGCTCGATGCCGATGCCGGTATCGGCAATGCTGAGTGCCGCGAGTTTGCCATTGCGCGCGGCGGAGATACGGACCTTGCCCCCGGCTGGCGTATACTTGATGGCGTTATCCAGCAGAATGAGCGCGGCCTGGCGCAGTTGCCCCGGATCGCCCATCACCGTGATCGGCTCCAGGTTCGTCACGATCAAGTGCAGGTCTTTGCGCTTGGCGCGCAGTTGCGCCCGCCCCTGGCGGAAGATGCCCATCACCAGTTCATCTACTTCAATCGGCTCACGCCGCCCTCGCAGTTGCTCATCCAGCCACGCCTCATGCAGCCCATAGGTGCCACTGGAGGCCGCATCCACCCGCGCCAGCAGCAGCATATCGCTGACCAGCACCGCCATGCGCTCTGCCTCGGTGAAGGCATCCTGGATCATCGCATGGCGCTCCTGCTCCGGCAGGTCAGGCGCGCGACCCAGCAGCTCCAGACTGCCCTTGATGGTCATCAGCGGCGCGCGCAGCTCATGCGACGCATCCGCCACGAAGCGGCGCTGCGCATCCGAGACACGCTCGATGGCCGCCAGCATGTCATTGAAGGTCGAGACTAGCGCGCCCACGTCATCCTGCACGCCGCGATACGTCACGCGCGTGCCCAGGCGCGCGCCGTGCGCGTCCGCGGCGATGGCGCGCGCCGCCCGCGTCACATCCGCGACGGGGCGCAGGCCGCTCCGCGCGATGAGCCAGCCACCAGCATACGCCGAGACGATCGCGATCACATCGCCAAAGATGAGCAGACGGGCAAGCGTACCGAGCGTACCGTTCACATCGTCCAGTGGCCTCGCCACCAGCACCAAGCCCACCACTCGCTGCTTGGTCGGCGTGGCCGTCGGGCTGGCTGTCGGGCTGGCCGTCACCGCTCTGCTTCCCGTCGCGGTGGCGCTCGGCTGCGCCAGCGCGATCGGCTGCACATAGATCTCCAGCAGCGACGATTTGCTCCGCAT
>JADMIN010000764.1 GCA_015478575.1 Ktedonobacterales bacterium
CATGAGGTGGGGTGTCTCAAGGCGTGGAAAGCGCAGAAAACTCTGCTCAATGGTCATGACGCGCCTCCCGCCAAAGCGTGGTGTGGTCGTGACGGAGACCGCTTCGCCCGCGGCACGCTTAGCTTTCGGCTCACCGTCTCGGCTATACGCGGAGCTCTTGGCAGGGCTATTGTACCTGAAGCCCATGCGACGAGCAAGGTAGGCGCGGCCACCACCGCCGCCCAGCCCGCACTGGCCTCTGGACAGCCAGCATGGCGGCTGCTACCATCAGATGGTGGATAATTCTCTGTTCGTGTGTCGTGCGCTCCCCACGCACGCGCATGCCGCCACCATGCAGGGCCGAGGAAGAAAGAGAGCCAAGCTATGTCTAGCGCCGCCACATCCGTGGAGACCGCGCTCGCCTACGTGGACCAGCACCGCGACGAGTTCCTCGACGATCTCAAGGCGTTGTTGCGCATTCCCAGCATCAGCACGCTGCCCAAGCACAAGAAAGACATTCGCCGCGCCGCCCACTTCGTCGCCGATCAGATGAGCCACGGCGGCCTGAACAAGGTCAAAGTCATCCGTACCGAGGGGCATCCGCTCGTCTATGGCGAGTGGCTGGAGGCCCCTGACAAGCCGACGGTCCTCCTCTACGGCCACTACGATGTGCAGCCCGTGGACCCGCGGCATTTGTGGCAGAGCGACCCCTTCGAGCCGGAGGTCCGCAACGACAACCTCTATGCGCGTGGCGCCGTGGATGACAAGGGCCAGATGCTCGGCCTGTTGCAGGCGCTCCAGGCGCTGATGCGTGTCGGCGGCGGTACGCTCCCCGTCAACGTCAAAGTGCTGATCGAGGGCGAGGAGGAGGCTGGTGGCGAGGCCATCGAGGCGTACGTGCGCAAGAATCCGAAGAAGCTCGCCTGCGATGTCGTGCTGATCGCCGATACGGGCATGCCGGCGCCGGGCGTGCCCGCGCTCGTCTATGGGCTGCGTGGCATCGTCTATACCGAGATCGCGGCCAAAGGCGCACGCCACGATCTGCACTCCGGCAGCTTTGGCGGCGTCGCGCCCAATCCCATCCATGCCCTGGCGCTGGTGCTGGCAGGCCTCAAAGGCTCCGACGGCCGCATCACCATTCCCGAACTCTATACGCGGCTCAAGGGGGTGAGCGAGCGGGAGCGCGCGCTCTGGGACCGCAGCCCCGTGGATATTCCCCACCTGCTCAAAGCCGAGATGGGCGTAGATGCGCTGCCCGGCGAGGAAGACATTGATCCGCGCGAGCGCCTGGCCGCCCGCCCCACGCTGGAGGTTCATGGCATCGTCGGCGGTTTCATCGGTGAAGGCGCCAAGACGGTCATTCCCGCCGAGGCCACGGCCAAGGTGAGTCTGCGTCTGCCACCTGAGCTGACGCCGGAAGAGGTGCTGCCGCTGCTCCGCCAGCGCGTGGCCGCGCTGGCGCCCAAGGGTGTGACGATGACGGTCAGCCTGATCCACAGCGGCCACGGCGTGCTCGTGCCGCTGGAGAGCGTTTACATGCGCGCGGCGGAGCGGGCGCTGGAGAGCGAGTGGGGGCGCCCGCCGGTCTTCGAG
>JADMIN010000765.1 GCA_015478575.1 Ktedonobacterales bacterium
TTCCGCTATGCTCTGATGTGGCACCGCGACGTGGCATGCCGCGTCGCCGCCGTTTTCGCTGTTGATGAGGGAAAGGCCATCCACTATGACGCATGATCAGCATCGCCAGGACGAGCCGCTTGCCGCGCTGGCCGTGCGCTCCGCTCAGCCCGAAGATCGTGATGCCGTGTTCGCTTTCTGCGCGCGCACGTGGGGAGATGACGGCGACTACCTTCCCTCAGTCTGGGATGCCTGGCTGCGCGACACTACTGGCACACTACTCATCGGTACGCTCGACGAGTGGCCGGTGGCGGTGGCGCACATTCGCATGCTCTCCGATGACGAGGCGTGGATCGAGGGGGTGCGAGTAGATCCGACTCTGCGCCAACGGGGACTTGGCCGCGTGCTCATCTCGCGGGCGCTCGTCGTCGCCCGCGAGCGTGGCGCGGCTGTCGCGCGCCTCATCTCCGACGCGGATAACCTGCCCTCACAGCGACTCTTCGCCGCGTTCGGCTTCACGCGCGTGGCCGAACTCGCGCACTACCAGGCTGAGCCGCTCACCCTCGAGACGAAGGCCGAGCTATCGCCCCTCCTCATCCCCACGGAAGCCGACTTCGAGCGCATCTGGGCATGGCTGGAGCAATCGAACTTGACACCCTTCAACGGTGGCTTGGAGGTGAACCACTGGACCGCGCGCGCGCTGACGGAGCCACAGCTCCGCGCCTATCTCACCATGGGGGCGGTCATGCTACTCGAAGCCTACGAGACCATCCAGGCGCTCGCGGTTGCTGTCGTCGAAGCGCCAGAGGAGACGAAGCCGATGCCAGTGTTGTTCGTGCGCTATATGGATGGCCAGGCCGAGGGCATCGGGCGGCTCGCGCTGGCCTTGCGACGCCGGGCGGCAGAGCGGCATCTGACGGGCGTGCGCCTCTGGCTCCCTGACCTGCACATCCTCCAAGACGCTATGGATGGCGCTGGCTACCTCCGCAAAGCTCATGGCCTCCTCTGGATCTACGCCCGCGAGCTGTGAGCATCGCTCGCGAAGCGCGCGGGGTGGGGTGAAGCTCCCTTGGGAGCGGGCGAGTGCGGCGGACCTGCCCAATCAGCCGCCTCCGCGTCGCAACTCTCCGCGTCGCAACTCTCCGCGTCGCAACTCTCCGCGCTGCCCCGTCCAGCGTTAGCGCGTCACGCGATTTTCACGCAGGGCCTCTACTGGCCAGAGGACGAGGAAGACCAGCATGAGCGCGAACACGATTAAGGCGCCAAGAGCCAGCGCGCGCCACGGCTCTGTGGCCAGGAACCATTGCCCCGGAAAGCGATACAATCGGTCCACCGATGCGAGGATCACCTGGGCGCTTCCGGCTGGATGAATCACGCCCACAACGCCAACATGTTGCCCAGGCGGCAACCCAAAGCCCACCAGACGCCAAGTCGCCCCCGCATCCAGCGATTGATAGACGCCGGTATCCGCCCCAGCAACGATATTCGTGGGCGTCAGGGGGTCGCGCGCGAGACTGATGACGCGCACGGTGCCGATGCCCGCGCTGGAGAGCGTCCATGTCGCTCCGGCATCACGACTGACGTAGAC
>JADMIN010000060.1 GCA_015478575.1 Ktedonobacterales bacterium
CGAAGCGGCGGGTTGTGGGCAGCGTCTCGCCGTTCTCATGCGCGCTCCAGATGAGGAAATCGCGCATCTCCTCGCCCTTGCGCGCCGTCTCCACATAGGAGTCGCCGTGGGTATGCGCGAGGTGCCCAGCCGCGACCCACTCTGGAAAGCTCACAACATAGGCATCATCTTCATCAGACCACTCAATCACCATGCTATAGCGTGATCGTTGCTCACTCATGCCTGCTGTCCCTTATTGAGATCGTCAATCCGACGCAGCAATGCGCGGACTTGCTTCTCCTGGTATGGCTTTGCGTCATCGCCATCGTTCCCAGCCAACTCGACATAGAGATCTGGCACGCTGTCATGCTTCCACTTTTCATGGTCGCCACGCTCTTGTATTAGGCGCGCGCCGACCTTGCGGAAATCAGCCTTTAACTGTCGTATCTTGCGGGGCATACTCTCCACGCCTTCACTATAACATCTCAATCATGCAGCCATCATGCATGACTATGATATGGCGCGTCTGGTCTCACTCCGCCTCGCCGTGTGGCCGGTATTGCAGCGCCTCAGCCAGGTGCGGCGCCGCGATGGTCTCGGCGCCAGCTAGGTCGGCGATGGAGCGCGCTAGCTTGAGCACGCGGTGGAACGCCCGCGCGGAAAGCTGGAGCCGCTGGGTGGCCGCGCGCAAGAGCGGCTGGGCTGCCGGCTCGACCGCGCAGTGCGCCCGCACGTCAGCGGGACCCATCTCGGCGTTGCAGCGCACGCGCGGATGGCCCGCGAAGCGCTGGGCCTGTCGCTCGCGCGCGCCCCACACCCGCGCGCGCACATCCACGCTGCGCTCGCCATCACGTATATCGGTCAGCTTCTCGTATGCGATACGCGGCACCTCGACATGGATGTCAATGCGGTCGAGCAGCGGACCGGAGAGGCGCTTCTGGTAGCGGGCAATGGTGGAGGGCGAACAGGTACACTCACGCGCTGGGTCGGTCGCATAGCCGCACGGGCAGGGATTCATCGCGCCGATCAGCATGAAGTTGGCGGGGAACGTGACCGTGCCCTGCGCCCGGCTGATGGTCACGATATGATCCTCCAGCGGCTGGCGCAGCACTTCCAAGACGTTCTGGCCGAATTCGGGCAGTTCGTCGAGGAAGAGCACACCACGATGCGCCAGGCTGATCTCGCCGGGGCGCGGCCAGCGCCCCCCGCCTACCAGGCCAGCATGGCTAGTGGTGTGATGCGGCGCGCGGAAGGGACGGCGGCGTACCAGGGGCTGATCGCTGGTGAGCATCCCGCTGATGCTATAGATCTTGGTGACCTCCAGCGCCTCGTCGAGCGCGAGCCGCGGCAGAATGGAAGGCATCGCCCGTGCCAGCAGTGTCTTGCCGGATCCCGGTGGCCCCTGCATCAGCACGTTGTGCGCGCCGCTCGCCGCCACCTCCAGCGCGCGCTTGACGTGCTCCTGTCCGCGCACATCCGCCAGGTCCGAGACGTGCTCCTCCTCCTCACTCAGCGCCAGCAATGACGCATCCGGCAGGTAGGAGGTGATGGCCTGCTCGCCGCGCAGGTGGGCCATGAGCTGGGCCAGATGCTCCACCGGGTACACCGTCACCTCCTCGACCAGCGCCGCCTCCGCCGCGTCTCGCGCGGGCACGAAGACCGCGCCGATGCAGCGGTCGCGGGCGAGGGCCACCATCGGCAGGATGCCGTGGGTGTGACGCAGGCTGCCATCCAAGCTCAGTTCGCCTAAGAAGAGCGCGCCTTCGGTATCGCCGGTCGGGCCAGTGGCATTCAGCGCGGGAATCTGCTCTGACGCCATCAGAATGGCGATCGCGATGGGCAGATCGTAGGCGGGGCCGGCCTTGCGCAGATCGGCGGGGGCAAGATTGACGGTGATACGGCGCAACGGAAAGATGGCACCGCTGTTCTTGATCGCCGCGCGCACGCGCTCCTTGGCCTCGTTCACCGCGGCATCGGGCAACCCGACGATGCTAAAGGCGGGCAGGCCGTGCCCGATATCCACCTCCACCTCGACCAACGCGCCCTCCAGCCCGATCACCGCGCAACTGCATGCCTTCGCCAGCATTCGCCCTCTCCCTTCCGCTCCGCCGTGGTGGTCCCGCTCGCGCGCCGCGATGCCGGCTTGCGGGCGACGTCTCGCTCCTCAGGTATTATGCCCCACACGACACGGTTGTCAACTCCCGCCGCCCGCCCGCCCGTCGACACGCCAGGCGTCTGGATGAGCCGAGGGTCGCATACGCGCGGCGCGCGAGGGGGCTGGCACATGACTTGCATCTGTGCTGCCGCTAGTCACACGTATTGAGCGCCCTGCCCGTCAGGCCAGGACGCGGCGTTTTAGGGAGAAGGAGTAACCGCGTGACAACCGGAGAACCGACCTACCGGACCAATGACCCGCGGACTGACCGCACGAGCGGTCAGACGGATGGTCTGAACACCAGCGACACCCCCAGTATGGCCAGCCAGGCACAGCAGAAAGTCGGTCAGGCCACCGACCAGGCGAAACAGGCGATAAGCCAAGTCTCTGACCAGGCGCAGCAGCAGGCGACCTCGCAGCTCGCGCAGCGCAAGGACCAAGCGACCCAGGGATTGAACAGCGTCGCCCAGGCGCTGGAACAAGTAGGCGAGCAGCTTCGTCACAACGACCAGCCCCAACTCGGCCAGTACGCGAATATGGCCGCGGGCCAACTCAACCGCGTCTCGGGCTATCTGCGCGAGCACAGCGTCAACGATCTCGTGGGTGAGGTCGAGCGCCTCGCGCGGCGCCAGCCTGAGGTGTTTCTGGCCGGGGCATTCATCCTCGGCGTGCTGGGCGCACGCTTCATGAAGGCGTCGAGTGGCCAGACAACATCCTCGCCGTCCAGCATGATGTCGAGTGGCCAGGGCATGCGCCCGGCCCCCTGGGGGAACACCGGGCGACCCAGCACCACCACCACTAATCCGCCGTGGCGCAACCAAGGCACGCCCTATGGCGCCTACGACCCAGGTAGCACGGGCACGGGCGTGCGGGAATACCGCCAATAGCCTCGCCTTAGCAAGGAGACTCGTATGGAGACTCGGCAAGATGAGCGCTCCCTGGGCGAACTCTTCGGTGACCTCTCGCGCGAGCTAAGCGCGCTGGTCCGCCAGGAGATCACGCTCGCCCGGTTGGAGGTAACGCAAAAGCTCTCGTTGGTTGGCAAGAATGTCGCGCTCCTCGTGGCCGGCGCGGCGCTGCTCTATGCCGCGTTCCTCACGCTCATGGCCACCATCATCATCGCCATCGCCAACGCGTTGCCATGGTGGCTGGCGGCGCTGATCGTGACCGTGGTAGTTGCGGGTGTCGGCGCGGCGCTGGCACTCAAGGGTATTGATACCCTGAAACAGACGCAAATGGCGCCGCAACAGACGATCCAGACACTCAAGGAGGACGCCACATGGATGAAAGAACAGACGACCTAGGCACCTACGCGGAATATCGCGAGACGAGCATCATCCAGCCGGTCTCCGACTTGACGCCACTGGACGATCGCGAGGCGGCGAACGAGTTGACCGCGGCGGATGAGGAGCCGCAACGCCCAGAGGACGTGATCGAGGAAATCGAGCAGACACGAGCCGAAATGACGGGAACGATTGATGCCATCCAAGAGCGCCTCAGCCCACAGCGACTCAAGCAGCAGGCGCAGGATGCCATTCACGACGCAACCATTGGGAGGGTCGAGCAAGTGGTAAGTAACGTACAGGACAGCGCCCGTGGCGCGGGCAATACCATTCTGGGGACCATTCGCGCGAATCCGCTGCCCGCGGCGCTGGTCGGCGCGGGCCTCGGCTGGCTCTTCATCAAGGGACGCCAGAACGCGCAGGCGCAGTCAGCCACCATGACCCATTGGCCTTTGGGCGCCCCTATGCGGGTGGCTATCCGGGTGGCTATCCGGGCTATGGCGCGCCGTATGCTGGCTACCCCAACCAGTGGGGCGGTCAGCAGGGTGACCCGCAGCGCAATGGCCTAAGCCAGGCCGCGGGCACCGTGCAGGACAAGGCGGGGCAACTGAGTGATTCGGTGCAAGCCAAAGCCGGGCAACTCGCCGACTCCGTCCAGAGTACCGCCGGGCAACTCAGCGACTCGGTGCAGAGCACCGCACAGCAGGTAGGCTGGCAGGCACAACACCAGGCACAGCAGGTGCAGAGCCGCTTCCAGCAGGCGTTGCGTGAGAACCCACTCGCCCTGGGCGCGATCGCGCTCGCGCTCGGCGCCGCGGTCGGCTTGGCTGTGCCGGAGACGCAGCAGGAGCAGCACCTCATGGGGCCAGCGCGCGATAGCCTGCTCGACCACGCGCAGGACGCCGCGCAAGATACGGTCCAGAAGGTGCAGACGGTCGTCCAGAAGGCGAAAACCGCCGCCCAAGAGGAGGCGACGAATCAGGGCTTGGTAGACAATACACACGACGACGATGTGAGCGCGAGCCACCCATCTCGCTAGCCTCGCACGCGAGCCTCGCACCCCTGATGGGGAGGACTCCAGAGAGCTATCGCATACACGACACCGCTAGGCGCCGGTGGTTCCTCATATCGGTGAGGGGGACACGGCGCCTGAGCACGTGGTGTGCGCGTCGCAATGGGCACGTCGCGGCACGAGGAGGAGACGACATGAGCGAGCGAGCGAATGGCGTGTGGAATGGTGCGCCCCACCTTTCATCTGATCGCGTCGCGACGGATGGCGTCGAGATGGATGGGGTCGAGGCCGCGCCAGCGGCGCCACCGAATTACCGCGCCGCAAGCCCAGATCTCCAGCGGCGCACGGTGACAGGTCCACGGAGTGTGCTTGGCCCCGCCAAGATGGTGGCACACCGGATCAGCGCGATGCGGGTGCCAGAGTGGGCACGTGAAGCGCTGCTGGCGAAGGGAGAGGTCTTGACCGGGCGCGCCGGTCGCTTTGCTGGGCAGACACTAGGGCAGGCCATCGCGCTGGGCACGCTGGCCGAGGAGGCGGCGCGCCAGGTGACAGACGTGGCGCAGCGCGGCTTGGGGTCGCTTGGCCACTCCGCCGAGACGGTGACCACCGGCATCAGCCACGCGGAGCAGCGCAACGCGGACGATCTGGCTGCCCTCACGCTCAGCGCGCGCGACCACGCGCGCCAGATGCGGCGGCGCGTCGCCGCGCGTGTCAGCCCGCGCATCCTGATCGCGCTGGCCGTCATGCTTAGCCTCGCCAGCGCCGCCGCGCTCGCCAGCGCGCTGGCCCGCCGCCTGTGGCACGCACCGCGAGACGCGGCCCGCGCCTCGGTGCTGGTCTTGGGGGTCCCGACGCTCGCGGCCCACGACTAGCCTAGCCGCTGGCCCACTCAGCCGCCCACCACTCGGCGTGCGGCATGCCGCTGGCGCGAGCGGCTCGCAGCAGCGCCGCGACATCGAACGGCACTAAGCGCAACTCGATGCGCTGATGCCCACGTTCTAGGCTCACGAGCGCATACTCCGCCCGCGGGGGATTGCGGATTGGCTCCGCGGGCGGCAAGCGATCCATCGGCAGGCCCACGCTGCCGGGATTGAGCAGCAGCAGATCACGATAGCGCCGCAGCATTTGGGCGTGCGTGTGTCCGCCAGCCAGGACCGCCGCGTGCGTGCCCGCGAGTATGCGTTCCACCTCGTCATCCGGCGTCGTCGCGAGAAGGATCTCGTTGTAGGAGCGCGGCGAGCCGTGGAAGCAGAGCATGGCTGCCGCCGCGCCGAGCGACAGCGTGACGCTCGGCTGGAACGTCCGCACGTAGTCCAGGTCCTCTGGTGTGAGTTGGCCCGCGCACCACCGATCTATCTCCTCGATGCGGCGTGTCGCTTCATCCGCGTCGGCATGGAGGTCTGGGCTGAGGAGCCAGGCATCGGCGTTGCCCATCACGACGGGACAGCCTAGCGCGCGCAGCCGTTCGACCACCTCCCGTGGCTGCGGGCCGGTCGCCGCCACATCGCCAAGGCAGACAATTTGCTCGGCGCCCGCCTCAGCGCTATCGGCAAGTACAGCCTCCAGCGCCACCGCGTTGCCGTGGATATCAGCGATGACCGCGACACGCATGGTCTCCTCCTTTAGGCGCATTTCCTGGCCATAGGATGCCTCTGCCCTACCTAAATGGATGCCTGTACGGCCAGCGGCCCACCAGCCCGTGCGGCGTGCCATTGGGGGTTATACCGCATCGCCTCGCCGTAGACGGGCCAGTGCCGCGTCCTCGGCGGCGTAGTCGAACGCGGCGGGATCGCTATCGGCGGGTGGGTTCGCCCGCTCCCAGGCCACCGTGCGGGCAAAGGCCTCCTCACGCGGCACCAGCTCCACATACCCCAACTCCTGGCGAATGCGCGCGCTAGCGGTGATGATGGGCTGCTCCGTCTCAATATCGGCGATGAGATGCGTCGGCAGATGATCGTTGCGCGCCACCACGATCTCACCGTGCCAGCCCGCCGCCTGCCCGATAGCGCGAATCCACTCCGTCATACTGAGCGCGGATGGCTCGGCCACATTATAGACGCGGCCCGTCGCCTGTTCGCGCGTGACCGCGAGCGTGATCGCGTGGGCCACGTCCTCCACGTACCCGCGCGACCAACGCCAGCGCGCCAGGCCCGCATCCAGCAGGATGGCGGGACGGTTATCATCCATACGTCTCAGGTACTCGAAGGTGCGGTGCTGGTAGTCAAGCGGGCCATAGACAGCGGGCAGCCGCAGGATCGTTCCCGGCAGATCAGCCTCACCCATGACCACGCGCTCGACGAGAATTTTGTCATAGTCGTCGCGCCAGCGCAGGGGATCACCCTCGGCGCGCGGCGTCTCACCGCGATGCGGGTAGAGCCGCTCGCGTAGCGGCGCATCCTCCGTAAGCACACGCGGATCAGGTGGCCCCGGCTCAAAGCGGTTGACGCGCCCGAACGCGCGATAGACATCCTGGCTGCTGATGGCCACCACCCGCCGCGCCAAGCCGGTGAACGCTGCCATCAGTCCGCGCGCGTCTTCCTCGGTGAAGGGAATCATGTCGAGCACGACCTCCGGAGCCACACGGCGAAACGCGCTCGCGGCGTCCGCCAGCCGGTGCCGGTCGCCGGTGATGTGACGCACTTCGGGTGGCAGGTCGCCAAGCGTCTCACCGCGGTGGAACACCGTCACGTCGTGGCCGTCCGCGCGCAGGCGGCGCACAACCTCCGGCCCCATGAACCGTGTCCCCCCAATCACCACTATCCGCATGCGCGCATCCCCTCTCTCTATCGTCGCATTGCGCCTCGCCCTCGGCGCTGGCCAGTGACCCTTTCCCTCGCGAGGGAAGGGAGAGGGGTTAGGTCCTCGCTGGCTCAGCCTTGCCGCGCGCGTGCCAGTCTTCGAGTTGCAGGACGGCATCCACGATGCCATAGGCTTTCGCCGCCTCCGCGCTCATGAAGAAGTCGCGCTCGGTATCATGGCGGATACGCTCCAGCGGCTGTCCAGTGTGCAAGGCCACAATATCGTTGATGACATCGCGGGTGTGCAGCAACTCGCGGGCGTGGATATCAATATCGGTCACCTGGCCACCCAACCCGCCCTGGATCAACGGCTGATGCAGATGAACGCGCGCGTGCGGCAGAGCATAGCGCTTGCCGGGGTCGCCCGCCATGAGCAAGAGCGTGCCAAAGCTCGCCGCCTGGCCGACGCAGGTGGTAGCGACAGGGCAGTGCAGTGAGCGCATCGTATCGTAGATGGCCAGGCCGGCGGTGATAACGCCACCGGGAGAGTTGATATACATATTGATCTCGCGGTCGTTGTTCTCGCTTGCCAGGAAGAGCAGTTCCGCGACGATGAGACTGGCGAGCTGGTCCTCGATGGGGCCGTTCACCAGAATGATGCGCTCGCGCAGCAGGCGTGAGAAGAGGTCGTAGGCGCGCTCGCCGCGTGTCCCTGTCTCGATCACCGTTGGAATGACGAGGCTGGACGAGTACGAGATCGGGGCGCTGGGTCGCATAGTGGGCCGCATGGCGGTCTGGTCCTTTCAGCGTAGTGCTGGCCGCTCAGTTGGCGGCGCGCACAAAGTGGTACAGGATGCGCGCGGCAGGGCCGGTCGGCTGGTCGCGCAGGATGCTGATCAGCAGCCACCCCTCGGCGCCGAGCGCGTCGAGTTGCGCCGCATCCAGCGGCGCCTGCTCGCGCATGTCCACGGTGACGAGATGATATTCCCAACGCGGTGGGCGGACCGCCTCGAAGACGACGGGTGTGGGAATCAGGGGATTAGTGGAGTGCGGCTCCTCGCGTGAGTAGCCGAAAGGGAGCAATGGCATCGGTTGCGCTCCTTCTGTCACGATGTGCTGTCTTGAGAGCCGACCCAGTTGGATCGGACGAGGTGGCCAGCGGGCGGGAGAGGGTGGACACCTCTCAGGTGGGCGCGGTCATGCTTGAACGATAGCCGACGATGCCGTATCATGAAAGACCAAAGGGATGCTCTCAGCATGCGTCAGCGCGAGAGCGATGCTATGAGCATACGTTGCGCATGTGGTACGCCGAGGGTTTGCGGGCGGGAGGCGAGACAATGGCGGATTTGCAGCAGACCGTGGGCGAGGTCATCCGGCATGAGCGCCGTGAGCGGCGCCTGACGTTGAAGGGGCTGGCCGAGCGCGCGATCATCTCGGTAGTCTATCTGGGCGAGATCGAGCGCGGCAAGAAATATCCTTCGCCGGTGGTGCTGGAACGCTTGGCCGCGGCGCTCGATATGGATGTCTCCGACCTGCTCGAGCTGATCGCGCTGGAGTTGCGCGGGGTGCGGCAGCCGCAGGTGTTGCGCGCCATTGGCTTCACCCAGCCCGCGCGTGGCGGCTCCTCCACCAGCGGGCGCGTCATCAATCTGCTCGATGTCGTCGCGGTGGCATGATGGACCTTCCCCGCCGACCTCCCGCCTCCGACGAAAAGGAAGGGAGAGAGCAGGAAGCCTCGGCGCCCTTGACCTCGCTCCCCCTAGCACGAGGCGAGGAGTCGCGAGGCGAGCGGCTGCAGAAGTATCTGGCGCGGGCGGGAGTGACCTCGCGGCGGCACGCGGAGGAACTGATCGCGGCGGGCATGGTCTCGGTGAATGGCGCGGTGGTGCGCGAGCCGGGCACGCGCGTGGAAGCTGGCGCTGACGAGGTGCGCGTGCGCGGGCGAGTCGTGCGCCCACCAGAGACCGCGCCGCTCTATAT
>JADMIN010000061.1 GCA_015478575.1 Ktedonobacterales bacterium
GTGCGCCGGTGGGCGCGCGCCGGCTGCCAGCGTGGGCGTGGGGAGCCTCTTGCGCCGCCGCCAGCGTGGCGGCATCAGCGAAGCGCGCGCCGAGCGAGCGTAGCGCGGCGCGATAGGCGTCGAGTTGCTGCCCATGTCGCCGCTGATAGCCGCTGAGGACCTCACGCTTGCGCTCCAGCTCGGCGAGCAGTTTGTGCGTATAGAGCACGGCGGCGTCCTCCTCCCGCGCGTCACCTGGCGCTGGCTAACCTGGCTCTGGCCGCGTGGCACATCCGCGATGTGTCGCTAGGCGTAGGTGATGCTGCCGAGATCCACCTGACAGAGCGGCCCAATCTTGACGGCGTAAGGATTGCCGGTCGCCTTGTCTTGGTACAGGTTGTACTCGATGGTGGCTCCCAGGTTGCGTATGGTGTCGAGATAGTAGGTGCCCTGGGCGACCCCGCTGAAGGTGAAGACGCCGGTATTGGCGTCAAACTTCGCGGTGTAGTCATTCGAATAGTAGTAGCTGCCGACGTCGTACTGCTGGGAGAGATAGATGTCCGGCGCGGGGGCGGTCGGGAAGTTCGTGAGCTTCCCACTCACGGTGACGGGTCCCGCGAGCGCGGTTTTCGCCTGGCCGCCCTCGGGTGTGTCGCTGTAGGAGCTGGCGAGCTTCTGATAGATTGGGAGGGCGATGGAGCAGGCTCCCGACCCGAGTTGCTTCTTGCCAACGGCGAGATAGCTCTTGGCGGCGGCGGTATGCGATTTGGCGGCGTAGGGGCTGGAGGTGAACCGGGACTGCACCAACTCGAACTGGACAATCGCGTCGGGCAACTGGCCCGCGCCCATCAGTTGTAGGCCAAATTGGTAGCGCACCTGGGCCTCGAGTCCGGCGGAGGATGTCTTGCACGTTGCGTCGCAGGAGGCGCTGCCACGGTAGGTGGTGAGGACGTTCACCGCCTGCGCGAGGGGCAGGCCGGGGGCGCCAGCCTTTACCCAGGCATCATAGGTCTGGTAGAGGTCCTTGCGGGCACGGGTGACGGAATCGCCGCTCTGGGCGTACCCCAAGATGACCGTGTTGAAGGTGCTGATGGCTTGGGCGTAGGATTGGCGCGCGAGCAAGTCCTCGCCCCATTCATCGTAGACGCGGGCGATGTCAGTGGAGCGGGGCGCGGATTGGCCGGCGAGCGCGAACTCCTTGATGGCTCCCAGCCACTGGCGCTGTCGCTCAAGTGCCCGCGCCTGGGTCGTATGTAGTGGGGTGACAGCGGCCAGGGAGACGGCGCCACCGCCCACGAGCGCGAGCGTGAGCGTGAGCGCGAGCGCGAGCGTCGAGACGGCGCGTCGGCCCAGCGCGAAGCGGAGTGCCAACATTCCCAGTGTGCCAGCCGCCATGAGCAGCGCGGCGATGCCCACCGCCAGCGCGCCCGCCGACCAATCACCGCCAAAGATGCCTTCCTCGGCCCCATAGGCGATGCCAAGCGCTACCGCCAGCCCAACGGGCACCGCGACGGTGAAGCTGAGGGGGAAGGGTTGGGCGAGCATATCGGTCAAGCGCGGGCCATTGGGCATGGTTCCCGGCGCGGTTGGTGGTGAGACCGACCATACGGGCTGACTCCGCACGGGCGCGGCGGACATTGGCGCGGCCCGCAATGGCAGGGTGGCGTCTTCATTGGCTGGCGGCGCGGTGACTCTATCACGCGGTGTGCTGCTCTCCATCATCCCCTCCCCCATATTCCTTGGCAATAAGCACGGTGGTAAAATAAGAATATTGCGCAAGCGTGGGCGTGCCTGAGTGGGCGCACCCATTCGCCGAGGCCGCGCAATGGCGCCATGCCATTATAACGGTAATGGCAAGTGCTGGCGCTATGCTGTGACCATCGCCTCAATATCAGCCAGAATCGTCTCGCCGTTGCGCTTCTCTAGAGAGATCACACTATCGAGGCCCTGCTCAAAGGTGTCATCATGACTAATGACGAGTAACTGCTCAAAGCCGCGGATGCGCTGGATTTGTTCAGCGAGGTTGCCGCGGCGCTGGCCGTCCATGTTTTGGGTCGGCTCGTCAAAGAAGGCGATATCGAGCCGGGTGAGGCTGCGCAGCAACGCCAGCCGCACGGCCAGCGCCGCGCTCATCCGCTCGCCGCCGCTGAGGAGGGCGAAGCCGCGCTCACGCCCATCGCGCCGCAGCACAACCTCGTAATCTTCCTCCCAGGAGAGCTGTGCCGAGCGGTCGCCCATGATCTCGCCGAAGATGCGATTGGCCTCGACGGAGATGTGTCGCAGGAGCGCGCGCACGATGTAGGGGCCGGCCTCTTTGATGCTCTCGCGGAAGTGCTGGAGCATTGTCGCCAGGTCATCAAGCGTCTGGCACTCCTCGCGCGCGGCGGTCAGATCCTCGCGCTCCAGCCGCTCGACGCGGGCGATATCGGCTTCGAGCCGAGCGGCGGTCTCTTGCGTATGCTGCTGCTCGGCGGTCTTCTGGCCGCGCTCGGCGCCCAGCGCGTCGGCGCGAGCACTCACCCGCGCCAGCTCAGCGGCATCGAAGCGGGCACGCGCGCCCTCACACGCCGCCAGGGCCGCCTCGTGAGCAGCCAAGGCCTGTTGCCGTTTTTGCCGGGATTCCATTTGTGTCGCCTCGTCCTCTGGCAGCCGTGCGGCGATACGTTCGTGCTGAAGGTAGCGGGTGTGCCCATCGCGTGTGCGGGCGCTCTCGGTCTCCAATGCCCGCAAGGCGTCATCGAGTCCGCTGTAGGGCTGGAGCGCGCCGTCGCATTGTGCCAGCGCGGCAGCAAGCTGGTGGGTCTGTGCTTCGGTGGCGTGGAGGGCGGCTTCGAGACGGGGACGCTCGCGCGCGGTCTCGGCGCGGGCTTTGCTCTCGGCGCGGGGATCGCCCAGCGCATCGAGGGCCGCTTGGGTGGCGACCAGCACCTTTGGAGCGGTGGCCAGGCCATCGCGGTGCGCCTGGAGCGCCGCCTGCTCGGCCTCCAACGTCGCGTGCCGGTCGCACAAACGCTCGTGGCTCAGTTGGATGGTCTCGTAGGTGGCGAGCTTGCGGTCGGCGTCCTCGGCGCGGCGGGTGGCATCCCGCGCGGCGGCGAGCGCGCGCGCATCGGGGGCGTGGGCCAGCGCCTGGGTCAGCTCGGTCTCTTCATCCGCGAGGCGGGCCAACTGGGCATCGAGCTGCGCCAGTGCCTCCTGGGATTGCTGATGTCGCTCTTCGTACTCGGCGAGCCGGAGATAGTAGGTGTGCATCCGGCGTATCTGTTCGAGGACGCTGGACGCGGCCTCGCGGCGCGCGCGCACGGGCACCAGCGCATCCTCATCGCGCTCAATCAGCCGGTCGAAGTAGCTGAGCAGGCTATTCTCGCCCCGTTGGCGGATATTGAGGCATGGCTCGCGTAGGAAAGGACAACTCCCCTGGCCAGATTGCTGGCGCGCGAGGCGGTTATGCGCCAGCGATGCCTCTAACTGGCGCACCTCGTCGTCGGTGGTATGGTAGCTCGCCTCGTAGGTGGGCAGTTCCTCCGCACTGGTTTGGAGGGCGTGGATCTTGCGCACGTCTTCGCGCTGTTTGGCCTCTAGGGCGGCGGCCTTCTCACGGTTGGCGTGGGCTTGGTTGCGCTCGGCGCGGTTCGCGCTGAGGCGTTTCTCCTGCTGGGCACGAGCGGCGTGGGCGGCTTGGAGGGCCTCGAGCCGCTCGCGGCAGGCGGCGAGCCGCTCGGCTTCGGGGCGCAGGGCGTCGAGCGTGGCCAGCGTCCGCCGTGCCTCGTCGCGCTCGCGCGCCACGCCCTCGCGCTCGCGCTGAGCCTGCGCCATCCGCTCTTCGGCGGCGGTGAGTTGCTCGGTGCGCAGGTGGGCCTCCTGCCGCCGCTGCTCAAGCTCACCTTGCTGCCGCACGGTGGCCTCAAGCTCGACGATGCGCCGTTCGGCAGCCAGCGCCTCACTCAGGCGCGTCTGCGCGTACATGTGGTCGCGGCGGGCGCCTTCGAGGCGCTGGGCCACCTCGCCGCGACGTGCCAGCAGGTCGTTGCGCTCGCGCTCGCGGATGCGCGCCTCACCCAGGGCGTGCCCGGTGGCGAGGTAGGCCTGGTAGTCAGGCTGGGTGGCGGCACAGATGGCGACCGCCCGGCTGGCCTCCTCGTGGCGGGCGGCGGCCTCGCGTGCGTGGGCCTCCGCGGCTTGGAGGGCAGCCGTGGCCATCTGGGCGGCGGCCACCAGCCGCGCCATCTCAGCCTCCGCGCGGCGCAATGCCTCACGTCGCGCCTCGATCTCGGTCGCTTCGCGCTGGATCTCCGCTAGGCGCGCGGCCAGCGCTCGTCCACGTGCCCGGTGGTCCTCTAACGCGGCTCGCCAGTCGGGGAGCTGGCAGGTCTCGCGCTCCAACGATTCGATGCGGTGCTCTTGCTCGCGCAGTTGCTCGCGCAGATAGGTGCGTGTCTCGTTGAGCTTCTCGGCGGCCTTGCGGTAATCTTCCACTTGCAGGAGGGTATCGAACTTCTTCTTGCGCTCACTCGTGGTGAGGAGGAAATCGGCGGTAAAGGTGCCTTGCGTCACGCCGAGGGCATCGGTGAAGAGCGCGCTCAGCTTGATCTCGCCTTCGATGCGCAGGTGCTGGCGTAGGAAAGCGAGCACATCCGCGCGCTGCTCGACGACGCGGCTGTCCAGCTCTGGATCGTAGATGAACCAGTCTGAGGCGTTGCCGCAGCGGCGCACGGCGGTATATTCACGATCATCGAGCGGGGAGAGGAAGGAGACGGCGACCTGGCCGGATTTCTCGCCCTCGCGGACGAATTGCGCTTGTTTATAATTCATGGCATCGAAGAGCGCGAAGCCGATGGCCTCGACGAGCGTGGATTTGCCGGCGCCGTTCTGCCCGCGAATGGCGGTGGTGCCTTCGCGTAGGGGAAGAGCGATATGGCGATAGCTCTTGATGTTGGTCAGCTCGATTTTGGTGATGCGCATGGCGTTCTCGGTTGCTAGAGTAGGCGGATCATGGGCAAGTGGCGGCCCACCATAGAGACGGGTACAGGTTCCACTTCCGACACGCTCTAGCAGAAGTGGAAGGCACGGCCCACCAGAGCGGGCGCGCCAGACGTTGGCCCACTAGACGCGGGCGCGTCGCCCTCACGGATGGTGACCTGGCGGAGTGTGGCATGTTGCTCGGAGTATACCATGCCGCCCGCCGCCGCGCCCGCTGGGGCCTGCCGGGGGGGCATGCGCGAGAGGCACGAGGGGGGTGGTACCGAGGCAAGGCGGGGCTAGACGGCGGCCTGGGTGGTGCGGCTGTAGATGGCGGCGGGGTCGGTGAGCACGTTGACGCAGGCGGGCTTGCCAGAGGCGAAGGCACGCTCGATGGCGGGGCGGATATCTTGGGGTCGGGTGACCAGTTCACCATGGCCGCCCAGAGCCTCCACCATGCGGTCATAGCGGATGCCGGGAGCCAGCTCGCCAGCGGTGCCGTGGCCAAGCAGTTGCCGCTGTGTATGGACGATCTGCGCCCAGAGGCCGTCATTGCCGATGACGCCGACGACCGGTAGGTTGTGACGCACCATGGTCTCGAAATCCATCCCGTTCAGCCCAAAGGCGCCGTCACCGAACAGCACCGCGACCTGCTTCTCAGGGCGGGCGAGCTTGGTGGCAAGAGCAAAGCCGGTGCCAGCGCCGAGCGTGCCCATCGGGCCGGCGTCCAGCCAGTGGCCTGGCTCCGCCACGCTGATGACCCGCGCGCCAAAGCTGACGATATCGCCGCCGTCGCCGATAATATAGGCGTCACGGTCGAGGGCGTCGCGTAGCTCGCGACAGAGGCGCAGCGGGTGAATTGGCTCGGCGTCGGAGCGCATCAGCGCCTCATCAGCCTCATACGCGGCGCGCTCTTGCTGACGCAGGCCCGCCAGCCACGAGGTGTGGTCAGCCACCGTGGAGAGCGCGGTGGTGAGCTGGGCCATGACCGCGCCCACGTCGCCAGGGATGCCGACATCGGCGGAGCGGTTGACGCCGATCTCGCGTGCTAGGGTATCCAGCCAGATGATCTTGGCTGAAGCGGGGATGAGCGGCGGTTGGCCATAGCCGAGGCGGAAATCCAGCTTGGTGCCGACGAGCAAGAGCAGATCAGCGTTGCTGAGGGCGGCGCGGCGCGCGAGCGAGAAGAAGAGGGGATGGTCGGGCGGGAGGCTGCCGCGCCCGCTGCCATTGAGGAAGACGGGGGCTTGCAGTTGTTCCGCGAGGGTGCGCAGGGGCGCGGCGGCGTCATCCCACCAGACGGTGGTGCCAGCGAAGATGACGGGGCGCTCGGCGTGCGCTAGCAGCGCGGCGGCCCGCTCCACCAGCGCGGGGTCTCCTTGGGGTCGCGCCTCGGTGCGATAGCCAGTGGCGGGGAGCAGCGCTTCCTCGGCGGGAATGAAGCCGTTGAGGACGTCCATGGGGCATTCGAGGAAGACGGGGCCGGGCCGTCCGGTGGTCGCCTCGCGCAGGGCGGCGGCGGTATATTCGCCTAGGCGCCGGGTCTGGAGCACGGTGCGCGCCCATTTGGTGATGGGGGTGAGCACCTGAACGAGCGGCAGCTCTTGCAGGGCGCCGTGATCCCAGTGTTCGATGGGGGCGGCGCCGCCAAAGACGATGATGGGGCTGCCAGCGAGGTGGGCGTTGGCGATGCCGGTGATGCCGTCGGTCACGCCGGGGCCAGCCGTCAGCAGGGCGATGCCGGGCGTGCGGGTGACCTTGGCCCAGCCCTCGGCGGCATGGACGGCCACCTGCTCGTGGCGTGTATCCACGACGCGGATGCCTTCACGTACGCAGCCATCGTAGATGGTGGCGACATGGCCGCCGCTCAAGGTGAAGACGACCTCGACACCCGCGCGCTTGAGCATCTTGGCGACGAGCATGCCGCCGTGGAACATGACTTCTTCCATGGATCGCGCCCTCCCTTCCGCTGGATCTGGTGTCAGGGCGGTGGCGGCCCGACGCCGGTAGCATATCACGGGCTGAGCGTCGCGGCGGCGTAGCTAGCTACGCGCCGTGGGCGGCTTTCTACCTTGCCGTGTTGCGGCGTAGCACGCTATGCTCGTAGTATGACCACGTTTCGCGCCGTGCGGGGCTATATGCTCCGACATGCCGGCATGCTCTTCGCCGGTGTCATCCTCATTATCATCGCGAATCTCATCGCGCTCATACCGCCCTTGCTGCTGCAGCGGGCCATTGATGGTCTGGGCCACGGCGCGCGGGCGGATGATCTGACCCGCTACGCGCTGCTGATTGTCGGTGTGGCCGTGGGGGCGGGGGTCTTCCAGTTTTGCAGCCGCTACGTCGTCAATGGCGCCTCGCGTCATGTCGAGTATGAGATGCGCTCGGACCTCTTCCAGCACTTCCAGCGGCTGGATGTGGAGTATTTCCAGCAGCGCAAGATCGGTGACTTGGTCGCCCGCGCAACCAATGATCTCTCCGCTGTGCGCCAGATGCTTGGCCCGGGGGTGAGCAATCTCGTCAATACTGTCGTGGCCCTCACCGTCTCAGCATTCGCGATGGTGCGGATTGATGCGCGGCTGACCCTCTACTCGCTGACCGTGATGCCGCTCATCACCATCCTTTTCATCTTTGTGGGGCGTGGCATCCGCCTGCGCTATCGCCAGGTGCAGGATCAGTTTGGTGAGGTCTCGGCCCGTGCGCAGGAGAACTTCTCCGGAATCCGTGTGGTGAAGGCCTACGCGCAGGAGGGCCACGAGTTGGCGGCCTTCAACCGCGCGAACCAGGAATATGTGGAGCGCAGCATCGCGTTCGCCAAGCTGAACTCGCTGCTCTGGCCAGCGATGTACTTTGTCTCTGGGCTGGCGGTGGTTATTCTGCTGTGGCGCGGTGGCGTAGACGTGATCGAGGGCCGCATCACGCTGGGTCGGCTCGTCCAGTTCAATACCTACCTTGCGGCGCTGGCGTGGCCAATGATTGCCCTTGGCTGGACGGTGAACCTCTTCCAGCAGGGCGCGGCCTCGGTCAGTCGCATCCGTGAGGTGCATGACGCCGTGCCGGTGATCCGCGACGGCCCACACACGCGGGTCGACTTCGCGCCACAGCGCGGCGTGATCGAGTATCGCGGCGTGGGGCTGAGCTATGGCGATCATGAGGTGTTGCGCGACATCACGCTTCATGTGCCCGCTGGCTCGTCGCTGGCCATCGTGGGGCCGACGGGTGCGGGCAAATCGAGCCTGGTCAACCTGCTCGCCAGGGTGTATGATGTCACGTCGGGCCAGGTGCTGATTGATGGCGTGGATGTGCGCGAGATTCCGCTGGCGGAGTTGCGGCGGGTCATTGGCTATGTGCCGCAGGAGAACTTTCTCTTCTCGCTCTCGCTTGAGGAGAATGTGGGCTTCGGCGTCGCGGCGTTGGAACCGGCGGCCCTGACGCATGCGCTGCGCATCTCGCAATTGGAAAAGGATCTGGCGGACTTCCCGCATGGGGTGGGGACGATGATCGGCGAACGCGGCGTGACGCTTTCGGGTGGGCAGAAACAGCGCGCTGGCATCGCGCGCGCGCTCGCCAAGGATCCGCTCATCCTGATTCTGGATGACGCGATGTCGAGCGTGGATACGCATACCGAGGCGGCGATCCTCGCTGGCCTGCGTCAGGTGATGGAGGGGCGGACCTCGATCGTCATCGCGCATCGTATCTCGACCATCAAGGATCTAGATCAGATTGTCGTGCTGGATGAACGACGGATACTCGAACGGGGCACGCATCGCGAACTGCTGGCGCTGGGCGGACTCTATGCCGACATGTATCGCCGACAGTTGATTGGCGAGGAGATGGATCTCGGCGACGAGCCGGCCCCTGGCACACAGGAGGGTGCGGGCGAGCGAGGCGAGCGGAACGGCGCGAGCGAGGAGTAGCGGCGGATGGCACAGGTGTTCTTCCAAGAAGACGAGATTGTCGGCAAGGCGTATGACGCGCGGCTGGTGCGACGGCTGTGGCAGTTCATGCGTCCGCATCGTTTGCTGCTGGCGGGCGCGCTGGTCTTCGTCCTGTTGGCGGCGGGCAACGATCTGCTTGGCCCGTTCCTCACGCAGGTGGCGATTGACCGCTACATCGCGCCGGAGCGCACGACGCTTTCGGAGGCCGCCCGTGCCAATGGCGTCTTGCTGTTGGCGCTGGCCTACCTGGGAGTGATC
>JADMIN010000062.1 GCA_015478575.1 Ktedonobacterales bacterium
AGGGAAGGGGGAGTTAGGAGGGGGAGGAGGAAGGGGTCAGCGTGCGAGGTGGGGAAGAGGCCTGGACTCCTGACGAGCCAGAAGGGGACGGAACGCTTGCCTAATCGAAGTCGAAGGGAAGCTGTGCTGGCCTGGACACACCCCTCATAGGCGAGGCCACATCCTTTTTCAAATCCTCCACCTCCGTGACCGCCGGTGTTTTGACTTCGAGTGCCGCTAGTCGTGGGATACCGGCGCGCGCCATCTTGTAGTAATCGGCGAACCGCTCGATGCCGATGCAGCGCACGCCCACTGCCTCTGCCGCCGCAACGGTAGACCCTGAGCCCAAGAACGGGTCGGCAATCACACCTTCGCCCAGGGGCAGCGCCGCATAGACGAGCTGACGCATGAGCGACTGTGGCTTGATGCTGGGATGATTGGCAATCATCCGTTCCCGCCTGGGGGTGCGCTCACTCAGGATCACATCGCTGAAGGCTTACCATCGGCACGGCGACGCAGTCCCCCGGTCTGGTACTCGCGTAGGCAGTCGCTCACCTTCATCTTGGGTGGCATCGGCTTGCGGAGCAGCCCCCACGGCTCATAGCAGCCGCGCGGCAGGGAGCAGACGTCGGGGAACGCTTCCTCGGCGTTCTTGGGCTTATCACCGCCGCGTAGGGTCCGTACGAGGCGGATCATCTCGCCGCGAAACTCGAGGCCCCCTTCAGTCAGTGCCTCGAACACGAGCTGGGAGAGGAAGGCATTGCCAGCGATCATTACGTGGCCACCGGGGCGTAAGGCACGCACAGCGAGCTTGGCCCATTCGACAAAGAAACGGCGCGCGAGTGCCCGTTCCTTCTCGTTCAAGGCGGTGAACCGTGGAAGTGGTGCGCG
Source organism: Ktedonobacterales bacterium (assembly GCA_015478575.1). GTDB lineage: Bacteria > Chloroflexota > Ktedonobacteria > Ktedonobacterales > JADMIN01 > JADMIN01. The sequence goes on from JADMIN010000062.1 coordinate 871, forward strand.
CGTATGGCCGTCAAAGGAGGGTGGGATACGCCAGATACCGCCAACTCTGGTAGAACGTTTTTCCAACTGATCAAAGTCGTATTCCTTCACGCCGTAGGGCGGGTCGGTGATAATGGCGTGAAGGCTATTTTCAGGGATACGGCTGAGCCACATAAAGCCGTCGGCATGCACGATACGTGAGTGGCCGATGGCTCCGAGCGGTAGTCCAAGGCAAGCGCTTCAAGCCGCGGCGTGGCCCTAACCGCTATGGGTGCCGATGTGCGTATTTGGGGTTTACGTCCTCTTCGCTTCGGCGCTGGCTGCGCGCCATTGAGGAGTTCAACTGCCATCATACGCCTCTCATCATTCTTCTCAACACTATTAGTATACCATTCTCTGACCGCTCTGCTTAGAAGGTAGGACACTGCGATATCTTGAGCGGCTGGCATGGGGATGTGCCGCTTACTCGGCAGTGATCGAGCGAAGGAATGGACAATGGCGCGTCTACTCGCCGAGCGGGAGTATGAGGCGGGGCGCATGGAGCATTTGACAGGCAGGGTATACTCTCTCCAAGGCAAGTGCGGTGCAGTGTTGTTGTAGGTAAGCCCATTCATTTTATGGGTCAAATACCTATTCCTGCCATGAGAGGAGTTCCCCCCATGAGTGCCCCGGAACAGCAGGCCCCGGAACAGCAGGCCCTGGAACAGAAGTTTCACTTCGCTTCCGCTGGCTTCTGGCTTCCCTGTTATCAGTCGAGCTTCTTTTCCCACACCGATGACCGCGCCAACCTCCGCCCTCGCTATCACTTCACGACCACGGGGAGCGGGCCGTTCGCGGATCGGGCGGCGGTCAAGCTGGAGGCCAATATCTTCAGCCGTCTGCTCATGGTGCTGCCACACAAACACTATACCTCTGCCTACCCCATCACAGGTGGGAGCTCCGCGCCACCGGTTGGGGAGGCGCAGCCCGACCCCGTGGGCATCTTGTTCTTGGCGGATAATCCTCGTGCGCTTGCTGGCTTCGAAGCGTGCCCGGTGAAGTGCGTGACGCTCTTCGCCAACCAGGATGGTTTCTACGTCTGGACGGTCGCCTATGAGGATGGCAAGACGAAGAAGCCGAGCGTGGAGGCGGCGCTCAAGGCGCACATTTTCGATCTCGTGGGCGGCGACTTCGCGTCGCATCACTCCGGTATCGAGAGTGAGAAGCACGCCAGCATCGCGGTGCCCGTGAGCAACCTGAAGCGGTATCGTGATGAGCATCTGGGTATGCTCACGTTCTTCCAACTCAACATCATCCTCGAAGGTCTGCATAATGTCAATCTCGATCCGCGGGTCTTCTTCAAGAGCGAACCTGGCATCGAGAAAGAGTATACGCTTGGCGGCTTCGCCAGGCAGGTGACCGCGCTCTTCGATCCTGCCAAGCGCCCACCGCATCGTGTTCGGCCAGCCAAGGGCGCCCACAAGCAGGAGGCAATGGAGCAGGCGAGAAAGGATGAGGCGGCGCAGGATGAGGTGGCGCAGCAAACCGTCGCGAGCTTTTTCACGCGCAGTCTTGAGGATCCCGCTACGCTCGATTGGAGCGCCTTACAAGCCTTTGCCGATCTGTGTGTCTCTCCCCGGATACAGGCGCATATTCTGGATGAGTTTCTGGCGGTGACGGAAGTGCTTACCCTGAAGCGCATGAAACAGCGCATCGAGCGCTGTCGCCGCGCCTTGCTCGAGGAGTTGATCGAGGTCACGCACCGCCGCGATCCGTTGGTCCAGGCGGAGCCGCCCGATGGACCGATTGATCGTATCGAAGAGGTGACTGAGGCGCAGTTGCGCGGCTATATCATGTTGGTCGCCGCCAAGATGCCGCTCGTCGCGAATGTGCTGCTGCATCTGGATGATCTGCACTATGCGCACCCTAGGAAGGCGAAAGCGGCTTCCAAGAATGCCGCGAATGCCATCGCCGATCCCACTATCCCGACCTCTGAGACCTATGGACCCTACCATAGCTGGACGGGTCTGCTGCGTGCGTTACAATATGATCTCACGAGCTTGATTGAGGCGATTAGCCAGGCCCGCACGGACCGTATGCTCTATGAGCAGGAGCAGATTCACGCTGAGCAGGAGACGCTGGCTGAGATCCAGCGGCTCAATGAGCGTTCGGGTGGGGCGATCAGCCCGGCGCACAGCGTGGCCATCAGTGTGATGTCGAATCTGCTGGCGCTCTTCGCCGTGGTCCTGGCCGCCGGACCGCTCATCAAGAACGGGCGCGTGACGTTTAATCTCGAGGCGATTCTCACGATCTTCAACGCGAACAACCTGCCCGGCGCGCTGGCCCTGGTGCTGCTTGGCATCATGCTGATCGCCATCTATGCCCTGATCCACTTCGCCGCCCAGCGGGTGCTGCGCGTGGGCTATCGTATCTTCAAGCGCGATTTCCAGCTCGACGCCAAGTATTACTATGAGATTGATGCGCGCGTGGACGCGCCGTTCCAACTGGGCGCGATAGCGAAACTGCTCGACCACGGCGCTCCTCATCCGCTGAAGCCGCCCCAGCGTAAGGGTCTCGTGCGCCTCTTGGGCTTCCTTCCCGTGGAGTTGAGTCGCGCGGCGCGGCGCGAGATCAATGAGCAGCCATACAAGTACCCCAGGCGCAACTCCTATCGCGTGGAGCGGCTGGAGAAATCCGAGGCCTTGCACAAAATCTATATCGAGACCAGTATTTGTGTCAGCGAGCGCCGCCACATCAAGGCGGTGCTGGTCTACGAGTTGCTCTTCCACCGGCCTTCGAAGGAGCACGACTACATCTTCAAAGACCTGCGGGTCGTCTCGACGCATGCCGCTGAACTGACGCGGGAGGAGATCATCACGCTCAAGCAGGTGGTCGCTGACTACTTCATCAATCCTTGCCTCGAAATGGGTTGGAGATTCATGGCGGTGATGCCTTCGAGCGATAACTATGACGCACTCTTCACCATCACACAACCGCTGGAGACGCCTCCGGAGGGAACCTAACCCCTCGGCCCCCGTGCCGACCTAACCCCTCGGCCCCCGTGCCGACCTAACCCCTCGGCCCCCTTCCCTGCGAGGGAAGGGGGAGTTAGGAGGGGGAGGAGGAAGGGGTCAGCGTGCGAGGTGGGGATACCTGTCTGGCTTGTGGCCTGTGCGCGCTCCTCATGCGGGATGACTGTCTGATGATGGCTGGCGGGCCGTAGTGCTGGTTGAGGGCGGAGGTCGAGAGCCGATTGGCGGCGGTGTGGGGAGGCGTCGAATCGAACGCCTGGTGGAACGCCTGTGGAGAGAGCGCCATCGGGCAGATCATCTACCTGAGCGCTTTCTATGGGCGGGCACGATCTGTGTGTGGCCGCGCGCTGGGTGGCGCTACCACTTGTCTGTCTGTTGGCCACCCCGTGGCGTCGGCCCCTTGGGTGTGGACCTGTTTCGTTCGCGGGGCGTATGATCCTCACGGGCCTCTGCCGCGTGGCTGGTCGCGTAGGCGTGGCTGGTCGCGTAGGCGTGGCTGGTCGCGTATACTGAACGGGTCGGCGTGTCCGATCTGTTGCCGGAGAGCATCGCGGCGGGGGTTCAGGGGATATCTTCAGCGCGTCGGCTTGCGCATCGCCTGAATACGACTGGACATGCCTGGCTACCTGGGCGCCGCCGTCGCGGTGTGGGTGCGCGTGATGGGGGCGACACGGCGAGGCAGAGGCGCTGGCTCCTCGCGCACGATACCCCAGCGAGAGAGGCGAGGGTCCTCAAGGGGTGCGGCTATGACACTTCCGTTCGAGCGACCGGTGGTCTGTCCCATTTTGGTGGCTCGTGACGACCATCTCGCGGCCCTGCGCCAACTCTGCGAACGCGCGGCGAGTGGCGTGGGACACACGGTGCTTGTTTCTGGCGAGGCGGGCATTGGCAAATCGCGGCTTGTGGCGGAGGCCAAGGGGTTTGGCGCGCACGCCAACATGCGTGTGCTTCAGGGCAACTGCTTCGAGCCAGACCGCGCCGCCCTCTATGCGCCGCTGCTCGATCTGTTTCGGGGATTGCTCGCGACGTGCTCGCGCGACGAGATCGTTCAGGATCTGGGGGCGGCGGGGCCTGAGCTGGTCAAGATCCTGCCAGAGCTTACGCTGTATCTGCCGGATCTGGCGCCGACCCCCGCGCTCGACCCCGAACAGGAAAAGCGTCGCCTCTATGATGCGCTGGCACGGCTCTTCCTCCGGCTGGCCTCGGCACAGCCGCTGCTGATCGTCATCGAGGACCTGCACTGGTGCGATGATACCAGCCTGGGGTTTCTGCTCTCGCTGGCGCGGCGGGGTGTGGCCTGCCCGCTGCTGCTGCTGTTGACCTATCGCAGTGATGAGGTTCATGCCGACCTGCGGCACCTGCTGGCAGGCCTGGACCGCGAGCGTCTGGCCACTGAGATGTCCCTGCCGCGCCTCGACACGCCTGGCATAGAGACCATGCTGCGCGCGATCTTCGCCTTGGAGCGCCCGGTGCGGGCGGACTTCCTCGAGGCGCTCCGCACGATGACCGAGGGCAACCCCTTCTTTATCGAGGAAATCCTCAAGGCGCTGGTAAGCGAAGGGGGGATTAGCTATCAGAACGGCGCGTGGGACCGCAAACCCACCAGCGAGCTTCACATTCCTCGTAGCCTGCATGATGCGGTCCAGCGGCGTGTCCAGCAGCTCTCTCCGGAGGCGCAAGGGGTCTTGGCACTCGCGGCGGTTGCTGGCCAGCGTTTCGACTTTGCCCTGCTGCAAGAGATCACGGGGTATGACGAGCGTGAGCTGCTGCGGCTGATCAAAGAGGTGATCGCGGCGCAGCTCGTCGTTGAGGTATCGGCGGAGCAATGCGCCTTTCGCCACGCGCTCACGCGCCAGGCGATCTACAGTGAGCTGCTCGCGCGGGAGCGCCAGACGCTGCATCGCACGCTCGCCGATGCTATCGAGCGCGTCTATGGCGCCACGCCCGATAGCCATCTCGCGGACCTGGCCTACCACTTCTATGAAGCCCACATGTGGGAGAAGGCGCTTGACTACGCGCGTCGTGTCGGCGAGCGTTCGCTGGCGCTCTACGCTCCGCGGCCCGCGGTGGAACAGTTTACTCGCGCGTTAGAGGCCGCTCGGCGTCTGGCGCTCGCGCCCCTCCCCTGGCTTTCTCGTGGGCGCGGGCGGGCGCATGAAACGCTGGGTGACTTCGAGAGCGCCCGCGGCGATTATGAGGCGGCGCTCCGCGCCGCCAGCGAGATAGGCGACAGCCAGGCCGAATGGCAGGCGCTGCTCGATCTGGGATTGCTCTGGGCGGGGCGTGATTACATGAGAACCGGCGACTACTATCGCCGCGCGTCTGAACTGGCAAACGAGATGGATGACGTGCCCGCGCGTGCGCAAAGCCTCAATTGCCTGGGCAACTGGCATCTGAATCTCAATCAGCCGCTCGAGGCGCTGCGGTGTCATGGCGAGGCGCTGGCGCTCTTTGAGGGTCTGGGCGCCCGATACGGCGTGGCGCAGACACTCGATCTGCTGGGCATGGCGAGCTTTTTGCATAGCGATGCTGTCCAGGGGGTGGTGTATTTCGAGCGTGCGGTGGCCATCGAGCGCGAGATCGGCGAACTGCGGTTGCTCTCTTCCAGCCTGGCCACGCTTGCCCTTTGCGTCGGCCCGTCGTACCAGACGGAGATTATGGTTCTCGCGGCGCCGGATGTCAGCCAGAGCCTCGCGAAGGCCGACGAAGCGCTGCGGCTGGCACGTGACATTGGCTGGAGGGCGGGTGAAGCCTTTGCCAGCTTCGTTCTCGGCTGTCACCTTGGCACATGTGGCGTGTATGGGCCAGCGCTGGAGGCGGCGCGGCAAGCGCTCACCATTGCCGAGGAGATCGAGCATCGCCAATGGGCTGCCGCGGTGCATTGGGCGCTGGGGAATGTCTTCCTCGATCTGCTGGCCCTGCCCCAGGCGCGCGCGCATTTGGAAGAGGGGTTGGCACGCGCGCGGGCGATAGGATCGCGCCATTGGATGGGCTGTATCTCTGGGAGCCTGGCCTTGGCGTGCGTCGCCTTGGGCGATCTCAGCGGGGCGCAGGCCGTGCTCGACGCCGTGCTCCCACCCGACGCGCCTATGCGGACAATGGGGCAGCGGCTGGCATGGCGTGCTCGCGCGGCGGTGGCGCTTGCCCGTGGTCTGCCCCAGGAGGCGGTCTCTCTCGTGGAGGCATTGAGTGCCGCTACGCCGAGGGTCGGTGACGGGGACCACCACGTCGCGCATCTCACGCGCCTGCGTGGTCAGGCGCTGGCGGCGCTGGATCAGCCCGCGCGGGCCGAGGCGGAGTTGCGGGCGGCATTGGCGCTCGCCCGCAAGGAAGGCCGACGCGCACTGGTGTGGCATTGCGCTGTGGACTTGGGCCATCTCGCGCGCGGGCAGCGCCATCCCCGTGCCGCTGAGGAGGCGTTTGGGGACGCGCGACAGGTCATTGAAGAGATTGCCGCTGGTCTGCCAGATGATGAGCTGTGTCGCGCCTTCGTGCGCCAGGCGACGGCCCTGCTCCCCACGCCGGCGTCGCCCTCGCCGCGCCGCGCGGCGGCCGAGCACTTCGCTGGCCTCACCGCCCGTGAGCGCGAGGTTGCGCGGCTCATCGCGCAGGGTAAATCCAACCGCGCCATCGCTGAGGCGCTGGTGCTCAGCGAGCGCACCATTGAGTCACACGTGACCAATATCCTGCTCAAACTCACCTTCACCTCACGTGCGCAGATTGCCGCCTGGGCCGTGCGGCATGGGCTGGTGGTGCCCAACGAGCCGTAGACGCCGCTGCCGCTCCCTGACGTGGGGTCTCGCGGCTCTCTGTGCCTATCGGCCCGAGCCTCCGTACTGGCGTCCGCGCGAATTTCCGTATTTTCCACGATGGAAGAGCGCCCTTCCCCTGGATATACTTGTCTCTGTCAGCGGCGCTGATGTGAACAGTCGTGGACGATGCCGATGCACCGGATAGGTGAGGAGAACACACGATGACCCAGCATGAGACAGAGACCAAGACCACGCGCCCACTCGACGAGGCCAAGGCCCAGGCCTTCCTGGGGAAGGTGATCACCGACTGTGGAGCCGCTTTGAGCGCGCCGCTCGTGCTCATCGGCGACGCGTTGGGCCTCTACAAAGCGATGGCTTTCGCTGGTCCACAGACCTCAGCGGAGCTGGCCGCGCGCACCGGAACCAATGAGCGCTACATACGTGAGTGGCTGCTCAACCAGGCGGCTGGCGGCTACATCGAGCATGACCCCGCAACGGACCGCTACAGCTTGCCCGACGAGCACGCGGTTGCGCTCACCGACGACACCAGCCCACTCTACGTCGGTGGTATGTTCCATATCGTCGCGGCGGTCTCGCGCGCGCAATCGCGCATTCAGGCGGCCTTCCGCACGGGCGAGGGGATGCTCTGGGGCGAGCACGACGCCGCGCTCTTCCCCGCGACGGAGCGCCTTTTCCGGCCGGGCTATGTCGCCAACCTGATCGCGAGTTGGATTCCCGCGCTGGATGGCGTGCAGGCGAAGTTAGAGAAAGGCGCCAAGGTGGCCGATATTGGGTGCGGGCATGGTGCATCCACTCTCGTGCTCGCCGAGGCGTACCCCAACTCGCGCTTCCACGGCTTCGACAACCATGGTCCCTCGATCGAGGCGGCACGCCAGGCAGCGCAAGAAGCGGGCGTTGGTGAGCGTGTGACGTTTGAGGTCGCGGGCGCCCAGAACTACTCTGGCGCGGACTACGATCTCGTTGCCTTCTTCGACTGTCTGCACGATATGGGCGACCCCATTGGGGCGATGCGCCATACCGCGGAGACGCTCGCGAGCGATGGCACGGTGCTGATCGTCGAGCCGATGGCGGGTAACAGCGTTGAGGAAGATATCAATCCCGTCTCGCGCTTCTATTCGGCGGCTTCCGTGCTGCTCTGTATGCCTAACGCTATCGCCTCGGGGCCGCTCGCGTTGGGGAACCAGGTGTCGGAGCAGAAGCTGCGTGAGGTTGTGAACGCGGGCGGGCTGACGCGCTTCCGTCGCGCGACCCAGACGCCCATCAACCGCATCTTCGAGGCGCGCCGCTAGGTGTGTCGCTCATGTCAGTAGGTAGGACAACCCCTCTGCCCACGCTGATTCGGCGGAGAAGGCAGAAAGTGGAGAAAGAGGCCCAGCGCTATGTACGGAACAGTTGCGCGCTTGCGTATCAAGGCCGACGGAGAAGACCAGCTCACCCAGCAAATGCGTGATTTCAAGTCGCTCAACGTGCCGGGATACGTCGCGACCTATGTC
>JADMIN010000766.1 GCA_015478575.1 Ktedonobacterales bacterium
GCGCGGATGCTCTACGCGCTCATCCGGCGGTCGCTGTGCGTGCGGGACCTGGCGATTGTCGCGGGTGTCTCTGAGTCGGCGATCTCCCACCAGTTGCGCCTGCTGCGCGATCGGCGCGTCGTCAAGGCGCGGCGCCAGGGGAACATCATCTATTATTCCGTGGATGATCACCACGTGGCGGCGCTCCTGCGCGAGGCCGAGTACCATGCCAATCATGTGCGGCAGGCCCGGCCCGATCATCCGTACCCTTGACCCATGGCCCAACCGCGGATTCCACCGATTCCTGTTCGTATTCCTAGCGGTTCGTCACGTTGGTTTGCCGCGGCGGATCGCAACTCACCTCACCCCCTGGCCCCCTCTCCATACGAGTGGAGAGGGGGTGCCCGGCGGCGCAGCCAGCGGGCGGGGGTGAGGGAGGCCACTGGACTGCATACTCTCGGCGCTGGTAGAAAGTCGTAGCAGGAGCATCACGACGTCATGCAGCAGCAGCATCTCCACAGCAATCTCCCCACTGCTCCGACGCGGGCAGAGCGGGACGTGGAGCGCCTGCGCGCCCAAAAGGCCGAGCAACGTGAGAAGAATCAGATCACGGTCGTCTCGGTGCTGGCCGCCATTGGCCTCACCACGTTCAAACTCATCGTGGGCGTGCTGACCGGGAGCCTGGGCCTGCTCGCCGAGGCGGCGCACTCGGGCCTGGATGCCTTCGCGACGATCCTGACCTTCTTCTCGGTGCGCATCGCGGGCCGCCCGGCCGACGCCAACCATCCCTACGGCCACGGCCGCTTCGAGAACCTCTCGGCGACGATCCAGGGTCTCCTGCTGCTGGGCATCTCCGCGTTTATCATCTTCGAGTCCATCCGGCGGGTGTTCTTCGTGGCGGTCGGGGTCGAGCCGAGCGCGTGGGCGTTTATCGTCATGGGCGGCAGCATTGCGACCGACCTGTGGCGCTCGACCCTGTTGCTGCGCGCCGCACGCAAGTACCACAGCCGGGCGCTCGAGGCCGACGCGCTCAACTTCCGCGCCGACATGTTCAGCGCGAGCGTTGTCATCGTGGGGCTGGCGCTGACCACCTACGCCGAGCTGACCGGCACGGCGCCCTGGCTCGCCAATGCCGATGCCGTCGCCGCGCTGGTCGTCGCGTGTGTCATCATCTACATGAGTGGCAAGCTCGCGCTGGGGGCGATCAATACCCTGCTGGACCACGCGCCGGAGGACCTGGCGCTACGGATGAACCGCGCCGTCGCCGAGACGCCCGGCGTGCTACGCGCCGAGGCCGTGCGGCTGCGGGAATCGGGCAGCCGACTCTTCGCGGATGTGACGGTCGGCGTGCCGCGGACCAGCTCGCTGGAGCAGGCGCACGCCATCTCTGAGCGCGTGGAGACGGCGGTGCGGGCGGTCGAGGCGCGTACCGAGACGGTGGTCCACATCGAGCCAGAGGCCGCGGCGGACGAGTCCGCCTGCGAGCGCATCCGCGCGGTCGCCCAGCGGCTCGGCTGGCAAACGCACCATGAGCAGCTCTCCATTGTCGGCGATGGACGCGCGGGTGGCACAGGCACTCTGGAGG
>JADMIN010000767.1 GCA_015478575.1 Ktedonobacterales bacterium
ATGCTACGGTGGCTGGCGCGGGCGCCCACGCCGTGGTGGCGTCGGCCTTTCTATTCCGCTTGGCAGCACGCCGAAATCGGCGCCGACTTGGCGGCGCGCGCGGGCCTCTCGCCGCGCGCCGTGCTGCTCATCCGCACCCACCACCAGCCGGATGGCCCCGCCGCCGAACTGCACGCGGTGGATGAAGGCGTGTGAAGCCTGTCCGCCCCCGTTCGGACAGCAGATGTCATGTAGCGCCAGATATACTCCGTGTGTTGGCGGTCGAGAGAAGCCGCTCTAGCGGAGGAGGCACGCATGCGCTACGGATTTATCCTGCCCGGTGGCGGTATTCGCGAGTTGGTCGCGTTGGCGGCGGAGGCGGAGGCCGCGGGCTGGGATGGCGTCTTCGTCCCTGATTGCATCGCCATTGAGAGCGCGCTCGATCCCCTGGCCCCCGCGTTCGATCCCTGGGTGCTGCTGGGTGCGATAGCCATGCGCACCGAGCGCGTCGTCCTAGGGACGATGGTGACGCCGCTCTCGCGCCGCCGCCCGTGGAAGGTGGCACGCGAGACCGTGACGCTGGACCACCTCGCCAATGGCCGGACGGTGCTGCCGGTGGGGCTGGGAGCGCTCGATGATGGTGGCTTCGGCAAAGTGGGTGAGGCGACCGACCGCAAAGTGCGCGCGCAGTTGCTGGATGAGGCGCTGGCGATTCTCGATGGCCTCTGGAGCGGCCAGCCCTTCCGCTATGATGGCGAGCAGTATCACCTGGAGGAGATGACCTTTCTGCCCCCGCCGGTGCGGTCGCCGCGGATTCCGGTCTGGGTGGTGGCCGCCTGGCCGCGCGTGCGATCACTGCGGCGCGCGCTGCGGTGGGATGGCGTCATTCCGGGCAAGCTCAGCGCCGATGGCGCGCACGAGGCGATGACACCAACGGATATCCAGGCGCTGGTGGCCTTTGCCGCTGAGCGACGCTCCCAGCCGACTCCGCTCGACATCATCTTCGAGGGCGAGACGCCAGGAGACGACCCCGCGCGAGCGGCCGATATCGTGCGCCCCTATGCGGAGGCTGGTGTGACGTGGTGGCTGGAGAGCCTCTGGGCGCCGCGCCGCCAGCGCGCGGAGGCGGCGGGCATCAGCGATCCCTTGCGCACGCGCATCCTGCAAGGGCCACCGCGCGCCGCTAGCCCATCCGGCACCGCACATTGACTGCCTGCCGCTGGTATCCCTACAATGCCTCATAGTCTCCATGGCTGGCACATCAGCCAGCGCGGTGGCCTGAGCGAGGGGGCGCGCGAGTCGCGGCGCGGTGGGAGGATACATGGCAGCAGGCGCGCACGATGCGCATGCCGCGGACGAGCCGAAGGGCGCGCTCCCAGGCGCTGCGCCGGTCCAGTTGGAACTGACGCCTTATCACGTGCATCTGCCGGTCTTCGATGGCCCGCTGGATCTGCTGCTGCACCTGATCGAGCGCAACCAGCTTGAAATCACCGCCATCTCGCTCGTCGCCGTGACCGATCAGTTTGTCGAGTACCTGCGCATGTGGGATGAGCCGCCGCTGCCGCGCCTAGCGGAGTTCGTGGC
>JADMIN010000768.1 GCA_015478575.1 Ktedonobacterales bacterium
TCACCGCGCGCATCCTCACCGCGCGCATCCTCACCGCGCGCATCCTCACCGCGCGCATCCTCACCGCGCGGGCAAGTCGGCGTATTGCAATTCGTAGAGCCGCTTATAGTAGCCACTGCGCGCCAGCAGCGTCTCGTGCGTGCCTTCCTCGACGATGCGCCCCTTGTGGAGCACGAGAATGCGATCCACGTTGCGAATCGTCGAAAGCCGATGCGCGATGATGATCGAGGTGCGCCCACGCATCAGCTTGCCAAGCGCATCCTGAATCAGCCCCTCAGTCTCGGTATCCACACTGCTGGTCGCCTCATCCAGAATCAGCAAAATCTCAGGATTGAAGGCGATGGCCCGCGCGAAAGCCAGCAGTTGCTTCTGCCCGACCGAAAGCCCGCCCCCACGCTCCCGCACCTCCTCGTCGTAGCCTCCCGGCAGCCGCTCGATGAACTTATCCGCATTGACGAAGCGCGCCGCCGCGCGCACCCGCTCATCCGAGATGCTCTCCTCATGCAGGCGAATGTTGCTGGCAATGGTGCCAGAGAAGATGAAGGGATCCTGCAGCACCGCCCCGACGTGTCGGCGCAAGTCCGCCTGCGCCAATGCCTTCACGTTCCGCCCATCCACCAAGACCTCCCCCTTCTGCACATCATAGAAGCGCGAGATCAGGCTGATGAGCGAGGTCTTGCCCGCGCCCGTCGCGCCGACAAAAGCCACACTCTCCCCAGGATGAATGTGGAACGAGATTCCCTTGAGCACCCACTCATCTGGGTTGTACGCGAACCAGACCGCGCGGAACTCCACCTCCCCACGCACCTGCCCCAGCGCCACCGGCGCGGGCGGATCCGCCACCACCACCGGCTCATCCAGCACGCGAAAGATGCGCTCCGAACTGGCCATCGCCTGTTGCAGCACCGTATACTTATCCGCCATGTCACGGATGGGCAGAAAGAAACGCTCCACATACTGCAAGAACGCGATCAGCGCGCCGATCTTCAGCCCCGTGGTCAGCACATCCGCGCCACCGACGCGGATGATGAGCGCCGTAGCCGTCGCGGCGAAGAGATTGACCACCGGGAAGAAGAGCGCGAAGTAGAAGAGCGAGCGTAGCGTCACATGTCGATAGTCGCGGTTGAGCGCGTCGAAGTACGCGAAGTTGCGCGGCTCGCGGTTGAAGAGCTGCACAATCTGCGTGCCAGCGATGTTCTCAGCGATATTGGCGTTGATGCGCGCCAGCCGCCCACGGATGGCGCGGAAGGCCTCGCGCATCACCCGCTGAAAGAACGCCGTGATCGCCAGCAGCGGCGGCAGCACCGCGAAGGTCACCAGCGCGAGGTGCCAGTTATACACGAGTAAGATGATGATGATACCCGCGAGCGTAAAAATATCCCCCAGCAGTGAGGCCGCGCCAGAGGTAAAGAGGTCGTTGAGCGAGTCCACATCGTTGGTGATGCGCGTGATGAGTCGGCCCACCGGGTTGTGATCAAAGAACGTGAGCGACAACTCCTGCAAATGCTTGAAGAGGCTCGAGCGCAGATCATACATGACGCGCTGCCCCATCACACTCAGC
>JADMIN010000063.1 GCA_015478575.1 Ktedonobacterales bacterium
CTCCTGAGCCAGAGGCGGAGGAAGATGGCCAGGGCGCACCGATGACGCTCGTCGAGCATCTGGAGGAGCTGCGCCGCCGCGCCCTGATCGGGCTGGCCGCGGTCGCTGTCGGCACGATTTTTGGTTTCATCTTCTGGGAACGCATCCTCGCGTTGCTGCTTACGCCCCTGCCGGATATCTCGCGTAACCTGGCCCAGGGCGCGACACATCAAAAGCTCATTCAGACGCATCTGGGCGAAGCATTCCTGATCTCGCTCAAGATCTCCATCGCCACAGGCATCGCGCTGGCCTCGCCTGTGATCCTCTATCAGCTCTGGGCGTATCTCTCACCGGCATTCACCCGTCGCGAGCGCAAATACGCGCTCCCCTTCACCCTCTTGGGCGTCGGTCTCTTTGTCATGGGGTTGAGTGTGGGCTTTCTCGTGCTGCGCTATCCGGTGGATTGGCTGATCAATTTCGGTGACAAGCAATTCCTGCTGCTGCTGGATGCGAATGCCTACTTTAGCTTTGTCGCGTTCTTCTTGCTTGCTTTCGGCGTCGTCTTTGAGTTGCCACTGGTAGTCACCTTCCTTGGCGTGGTCGGCGTGGTCAGCAGCCAGTTGCTGCGCCAGAAGCGCATGTATATCCTCTTTGGGCTGTGGTTTCTCTCCACCATCATCACGCCCGGTGCCGACCCCTATAGCCCCCTGATTATTGGCGTCTCTTTCACCGTTCTCTTTGAGTTCTCGGTGATCCTCCTGCGCATGCTCGGCAAGTGATCGGCATGTAACGGCGCGTGGCCCCCCTGGCGTGCGCTCCGGTGCCGCGAAGGCTGGGCGCCGCTCGTCTCCGCGCCCGCGTTACGCCTCAGCGAGATCGAGCGCATAGTAGCCATAGGTCGTGACCTCGCGGAAGCCGCAGGAACGGTAGAGCGCGTCGGCGTTCGTATTGGTGGTCTCGACCTCCAGCAGAATCGCGGTGCGCCCTTCGGCCAACAACGCCGCGATGACCTCCTCCAGCACTTGGCGCCCGATGCCACGGCGGCGCTGGTCTGGCAGAACGCCAAAGGCGTAGATACCGGCGGCATGGTCGGCGAGGGGGTAGACCTTGAGCGACGCTACTGGCTGGCCCGCCAACCGCGCGAGGTAGAACCGCTGGCCGGGGTCGTGGATATCGAGCGCGATGCGTGGGCGTAGCCAATCCTCAGGGTCGCCAAACGCCAGGGCGGTGATGTGCGCCAGCGTATCTACGTCCGTTGGGTCAGCGCGCTGGATCGTCAGATCGCTATAGCGCGGGGACTGTGGCTGGAATGGCCCCAGTCGCAGGCGATACTCGCTAAAGGTCAAGGTGGCGCCGGTGTTCGAGATGAAGCCCTGGCCGGAGCGTGAAGCCGCTTCGCAGATCAACAGCAGTCGCCGCAGCCCGCGCCTGGCGCTTTCCGTGCGCACCGCCGCCAGCAGCGCCCGTCCGATGCCCCGGCGCCGGTGCGCTGGATGCACCATACCACAGATCTCCGCCTCCGCGTCTCCATTCACGTCAATCGCGCAAAAGCCGATCAGCGTGTCGCCATCATAGCGGAGAAAGGCGTTGTTCTCTATGCCGCTGCGCGATGGAGTCATATCAGTCGTGAGTTTAAGCTCCAACCCTTCCAGTGCGTTGCAGGTCGCCGCCAGTCGCGCGATCTGTGCGCGCTCCTCCGTGGTCAGCAGCGCTCGGCCCACCACGCCATCCCGGTCCGTCATCGCCATGCTGGGTCTCCTCCTCTGAATCGAGAGTATAGCGCAACCGTGAAGGAAGATGGGCCGGGTCGGCGGCCCCTCGCTCTAGGGCGAGGCGGCGATGCCAGAGGCGGTGGCCAGCGCCAGCGCGGCGACGAGCAGCACAACCAACGCCAGCCAGAGCGCCGTGGCGAGCAATAGCCGTTTGCTCCCACGTGTACGCAGCCACTCCGCTGGCAGTGCCGGGAGCAGCAGCGCGATGGGCAGCAGCGTGAGCAACGCTGAGGCGGAGCGCGGAGGCACGAGCAGCGCGCCCGCGAGCAGCGTCACCGTGAGCAGCGTCACCGTGAGCAGCGTCACCGTGAGGGCAAGCAGCGCCCGTGCCCGCCAGCGGGCATCGCCGCGCAGTCCCGCCCAGACGGCCCGCCACCGTTCGTGGGGATCGCTCGCCAGTGCATACCAGCGCCAGAGGTCGCGGATGGGCGCGGCGACGAGCGCGACCAGCGCGAGCCACCCGGCGGCGACCGTCGCGACCAGCAGCGGAGGAAGGAGGGGGTCGCCCATCAGGTGCGCGGCGGCGATGGCATCGATCGCCCCCACTGGGCGCGCCTGCCGTGTGGTGCTCCACGCAAGCCCAGCCGCCACCAGCAGGATGAGCGCGACGGCGACGGGCGCGCGCCCGTTCTGGCGCGGCTGGAGCACGTAAAGCAGGCTGCCCACTGGCCCGCGAGCGGGCGCGCACCTATCCGGCGGGCGGTGCGTGGTGGGAACCGTGGGCACGAGCACGAGGGCGGCAAGGGAGACGAGGCTGAGCATGCTGGCCAGCGGTAGCAGCGCGACCGCCAGCCCCAGCGGCACACACCCCGCCAGCAGCCAACGCCGCTGGCCATTCGCCGCCACGGCGGCAAAGAGCGCGAGCGCCCAGAGCGCCAGCAGCGGCGGCACGAAGCCCAGCGGCGTGGCGAGGCGCCCGGCGGCGACGGCGAGGCCGCTCACCGCGAGCAGTGTTGCCGCGATGCCCGCGACACCGCGCCCGAAGGCCCGCAGCGCGAAGCGGTAGGTTACGCTGACCGCCAGCGTATTGGCCAGCGCGACCGCGAGGGACAGGGGCGTGGCCTCCAGCCGCCAGAGCCGCGCCGCCGCCGCTACTGCCAGCGCCAGCCAGAGCGCCCACTGCCGCGCCCACGCCTGGCCCGCGCTCTCCGCTTGCCACCACGTCCCGCCCGCCGTGAAGAGCGCGAGGCCGAGCACCGCTTCACCCTCAGGCGCATCCGCTGGAGGGACGTCCTCTAGGCTATCGCGCTCTCGTTGTTCCACCATGCACGCTCCCTCGTTCTAGTGGCTACATGTCCCTTTGCCCCGGATGGACACGGCGATGAGGTCCGCACCGCCCGATATGATAGCACGGCAGCGGCGCGGCGCGCGTGCCGCATCGCGAGTTGCCAGCCGAGCATCAGGCGCGCGGACCAGCGAGCAGGGCGATGGTGGTCTCGGCAAGCTCAGCGAGGGGGGTGAGGGCGATCCACTCATCAGGTGTATGCTCGTTCATGGCGCCCGTGGAGACCGTGAAGACCCGCAGGTGGCGGCGCAGGGCGCTGGCGTCGCTGCCGATGAACGTCGTCAGGGTGCGCGGCTCGTGGCCACGGGCGATCAGCACGGCGGCATAGGCGCGCGGCAGTGGCTCATCAGCGGCCACGGTGTAGCCATCGCAGTGGAGGTCGAAGGTGATCGTGGCGCTGCCACCCAGCGCCTCCGCCGCCGTGGTGAAGGCGCGCTCGATGCGGGCGAGCAAGGCCGCGCGGGCGCTGCCCTCCAGCAGGGTGCGCACCTCACCCAGTGCCCGCAACTCGGCGGCGATGGCGTTGCGCGCCGTGCCGCCCTCGACGCGCCCGATGGAGACGCGCGTAGCGCCGCCATCCAGCACGCCGCTGGGATAGGTGACACGCCGGAACATCTCGATGGCGCTCGCCGTGCCTTCCAGCGCGGTGCCAGGGTGGCCGGTCTTGCCCCGCAGCAGCACGTCAAAGGCGATGTAGGTGGCGGCGCGCGTGACGACCGCCCCTGGCTCGCCCGCGTTGTCGAAGACGATACCCTCGCGCACGCCCCACGGCGCTGGATCGAACGCTTTGGCGCCGATCAGGCCGATCTCCTCGCTGACCGTGAAGAGCAGCAGCAGCGGGGGATGTGGCAGGTCGCGCGCGCGGAGCGCCTCGACGACGCGCAGGATGAGCGCGATGCCCGCGCTATCATCGGCGCCGAGATTGGTCGTGCCATCGCCGCGCAGCAGGTCGCCATCGAGAAGAGGCGTGTGGGCACAGCCAGGCGGCACGCGGTCCATATGGGCGTTGAGCAACAGCGGTGGCTCGCCATCGCGCTCCGCTGGCGCGGCGGGGACGCGGGCGAGCAGATTGCCAGTGGCATCCACCTGCCATGGCAGCCCCAGTCGCTCCAGCCACCCGGCGATGTATGCGCGGACGGCGGCTTCCTCACCGGAGCGGCTCGCGATGCCAGCCAACTCGATCATGGTCTGGGTGATGTACTCGCGCATCGGCCTTCACCAGCATTCAACGTGTTTCGGCATGGTCCTCGCCCGCCGCCAACGTGTCACGCACGAAGTCGCCCTTGGCGAGGGTGTACTCATAGGTATCGGAGATGCCTGAGGCGATGATGGCGCGCTTGCGGGCCATGTAAGCGTCGCGCAGGGTGGCATCGGCGCGCAGACGATCGCGAAAGGCGCGGGTGGCCGTGACCTCAGGCGCATCAGCGGCGACGACATGGGCATGGATGCGGAAGCACGTGCCCGCGTGCTCGACGGCGCCGACACGCATCGGGCGCTCCTCTGGCCAGGGATCGCGGCCCTGCTGGCGCTGGAAGCCGAGGCTATCGAGCGCGTCCCGCACCGCGGGCAACCGCCCCGCTGGATAGAGGACCTGGAGATCAATGATGCCCTTGCCCGCGCAGCCTGGAATGGCGGTGCTGCCGATGTGCTCGACTGTGACGTCGGGCAGATGGCGAGTGATGAGCGTGCCAATGCGCGCGGCCACCATCGGTGCCTGGGGATCCCAGTCGCAGCAGGCAGCGGGCAGTTTTTCGTAGTGGCCGATGGGAGGCGAAGACACGCGCACATCCTCCGCTGATACGAAGGGCCGGATATCTCCGTAGGGAGACATCCGACCGTCGTGGCATAGGCGCCAGATGTGGGCTAGCGGCCCTCGGAGTGCGGACTCGCGCTCTGGCGGAGCAGTTCACGCAGCGCGTCGGCTCGCCCGCGCAACCAATCGGGCCGTGGTCCACCGATGGGCTTCCCGCCGCGCGCCGCGCTATAGACGCGCATCGTCTGTGAGAGCGAGACGACGAACTGCCGCTCGGTAGGCGTCCAGCCGTGGGATTGCGCCCACTGGTACTCGCGCAGCGTGCGAGTATACCCGGAGTGGTAGGCCTCCGCGTCGCTCTCGATCTGCGCTAGCTCGTTCGATGGGCCACCGAAGCTCTCATGTGTCATGCACGCCTCCTCTCTGGCGCCGGAGGCCACCGCCACCGCATCGCATCAGTGGCCGCGGCATCAGTGGCCGCAGCCGCAGGAGCGCGCTTGGCCAGTATCACCGGCGGTGCGGAAGCTGTGCCCGCAGCCGCAGGTGGAGACAGCGTTGGGATTATTGACGGTGAAGCCAGCACCCATCAGGCTATCCACGTAATCAATCTCGCTGCCGGAGATATACTGCGAACTCATCTCATCAACGAGGATGCGCACGCCCGCGGCCTCGAAGATCTCATCGCCGTCCTGCGCTTCATCGAGCGTCATACCATATTGCAGCCCCGAGCAGCCGCCGCCCGCCACAAAGACACGCAACCCTAGTTCCGTGCTGTCCTCTTGGGTGAGCAGTTCGCGCACTTTCTCCGCCGCTATGGAGGTCAGATTGACCAGTATCGTCCGCGTCTCAGAGATTTCCGCCATTGTCTCGCTTCTCCTTCTTGCCGCACATCCAGCGCCACGGCACTTGCGTGTAGCCAGCGCCGCGGCGCTGGCGCAGGGCATCCAACCGCGCCGGGATCAGATACTTCACTGCGTATAGTAATTCTATACTTCCCGCTGCCGTAGCGTCAATGGCCTGGGCGAGCCGCGCTGGTGAGGCGCGTTTGGCCAGCCGCGCCGTGGTCGGCGGGGGGAGTGACCCTAAAGAGCGCGACCGCAACCCAACTGGGCCGTGTGGCGTATTGGGCGGTGTAGACTTCCTAGTGTCCGGGTCATGCGGATGTCCTAGACCAGACGTGATCTCTGATGTGGGAGGAGGGCGGCGTGCCGCTAGAGAACCTGGGCATTCTTGCCGGTATCATTCTCGTGGATCTGGCCCTGAGCGGTGATAATGCCCTGGTAATCGGCGCGGCGGCGTCAGCGCTGCCCCGCGGCCAGCGGCGGGTCGCGCTCCTGGTCGGCGGCGCGGGCGCGATCGTGCTGCGCATCTCGCTGGCGGTCGCCGCGACGCTGCTGTTGCAGGTTCCCTTGCTCCAAGCGATGGGCGGCCTCGTCCTCCTGCTCATCTCCTATCGCCTGCTCGCGGACCGTGAAGCGCGCCGCCGCGAGACGCGCGAAGACGCCAGCGCCGCCGCTCCGTCGGGGGCGCCGCGCGGGTTCCTAGCGGCACTGCTGACGATCATCGTGGCGGATGTGACGATGAGCCTGGATAACGTGCTCTCGGTCGGCGCGCTGGCCGCGGGCCGTCTCGCGCTCTTGGTCACTGGCCTGGTCATCAGCATCGGCATTCTGCTCGTAGGCAGCGCGCTGGTGGCCGCGTTGATTGGGCGCTTCCCCCTGCTGCTGGATGTCGCGGCGCTCGTGCTGGCGGGGACCGCGGCCCGCATGACGCTGGCTGACGCGCAAGTGGGCGCGGTGCTGAGAGGCTACGCCTGGTCAGGGCCAGCGGCCTATGCGCTCGCGTTCGCGCTCGTGGTCATGATGGATCTCACCCTCCGTTGGCGCACCCATACCAAACTTGCGCACGCAATTCCCCCCTTCCCTACGAGGGAAGGGGGTTAGGGGGTTAGGTCCTCCGGGCGTTACGTGGACGGTGATCGGGCGCCTTGATGACGACATGGCGCACGAAGCTGAGGTCGGCCAGACGCGAGCGGAGCCGCTCATCCATTCGTGATTGCAACTGGTTGTTGGTGGTGATGACCGTCGGGATGCGATAGTTATAGCGATAGTTGATGAGCTGGAAGAGCTTCTCTTGTGCCCAGGCGGTGCCGTTCTCCGCGCCTAGGTCATCCAGAATCAGCAGTTCGACCTCACGGATGCGGTCGAACATGGCATCGTAGGTGATCTCACTGGTGGGCGCGAAGGCCGCGCGCAGGTGGTCGAGCAGGTCAGGGACGACGGCGAAGAAGACCGAGGAGCCGGTCGCGAGCCGCTGATGCGCGATGGCTGCGGCCAAGTGGGTTTTGCCACAGCCGAAGCTGCCGGAGATCACGAGCCAGCCTGGCGGGTCGCTCGCGTAGCGCCGCGCGATGTCATAGGCCTCGCGTACCTGTGGCAGCTTGGGATCAAAGGTCTCGAAGGTCTTGTCAGCGAAGGGTTTGAGGCTGAGGAAGCGGTCGAGTTCCTGCCGACGGCGCTCCTCCAGCTCACGCTCCTTGCACTTGCAGGGGACGGGCTGGCCGAAGAAGGGATCATCACAGGCAAGCTCTTGGCGCAGATAGCCCGCGCCGCCGCAGAGAGGGCAGATATCCGCGGCGGTTGTCAGCGTGCCGCTTGCCGCCTGGCCTGTTTCCGCGGCGGATGTTGCCCGGCGCGCCTCCAGCCGGGCGCGGAACTCGCGCATCGCCTCGCGCAGTGAGAGCATGGAATGCGCGTCCGTGTCCCACTGCGATGACTCCAGAGGAGCGGAAGGTGCGCTGCCATTGAGTCGGGCATTCGCGGGCATCGGCCCGCTCTCCTGGCTGGCACGTGGCGTGCGCGGACGGCGCAACTCGAGGATGGGCGCCTGGTTCAACTCGTCCGCTGGGGGAGCGGATGATGGCACGGCTGGGCGCGAGGCGCGTGGTGATGGGAGGGTCGGTGGGGCAGGGCGTAGCGCGGGCGTGGCGCCCTCTCGCGTGGCGCCCTCTCGCGTGGCGCGATCAGCGGGCGGTGCCTGGCGGGGTGGCGCTTGGCGCGATGGCGGTGTCTGGCGCGGTGGCAGCGGCGGCGTCTGGCGCGGGCGCAGCCGTTGGCTTTTAGCGGCGCCAGTCGCTGGCGGTACGCTCGCCTTTCCATCATGCGTGCTCTGGGAGTTGGTGCTCTGGGAGGCGTGCTTCGCCAGAATATCTTTCATGCGCTCCATCGGTAGCTATGCCCCCTTTCCCTCAGTCTCCCAGCGGCGCAGGATGGCGCGGATATAGCTCCACTTGCGCTTGTTCTGCTGCACCGCCTGGCGGAACGCCTCCTCGATCCATTCGTGGGGATACTGCTCTGCCGCCTCGCGCAGTTCCTCCGCCACCAGCGGCAGCAGCAGACCCACGTTCTGCTCGTAGAGGGTGAAGATGTTGGGCCGTTCGATCTCCAGCGCGTAGAGATGGCCGGCGGCGTCCCCTTCCTCCAAATCCAGCAGCTTTTCGGGCGCGGTCTCGCCGCGCAGCAACTCGGCCACCGCGCGCCGACTCCGCTCGGTATTGAAGAAATACCACGTCACGACTTCATCATCCACCCGCACCCGCACGCGCAACAGAATGCCATGTGCCAGCGCTTGTTCCAGCGCGGCGCGCAGCCGCTCCTCGTACGGACGCGGATCGCCCTGCCGACGCAACGCGCGACGCAACTGCGGATCCGCCGCCAGCTCCCGATCGCTGGCGCAGCGCGGGCTGCCGCTCTTACGGAAGAGGAGCCAGAAGAGGTGCAGCGTGACCTTCAACTCGCCGACATCCTCGATCTTTGGCAACACCTGGGAGAAGAAGGCCTCGGGCAGCGGCACATACGGACTCTTGCCCGAGGGAAACCCGGCGAAAACTGGCATAGGTCAGGGATCCTTTCGGGCTAGAAGTCCGGCGTGCGCAACTCCAGGTCGCGATAGCGCGTCTGGGCCGCCTGGAAGTAGAGACTAATCTGGCCAACTGGGCCATTGCGGTGCTTGGCGATGATGATGTCGGCGATGTTCTTGCGGTCACTCTCAGGATTGTAGACCTCGTCACGATAGATGAACATCACCACATCGGCATCTTGTTCGATACTGCCGCTCTCACGCAGGTCGCTCAGTTGTGGTTTCTTGTCGTTGCGGCTCTCAACCGCGCGGGAGAGCTGCGAGAGGGCCAGCACGGGCACGTTCAACTCGCGGGCCACGCCCTTCAGGCCACGGCTGATCTCCGAGATCTCCTGCACGCGGTTCTCATGGCCGCGCCCGGCGCCACTGCCCTGCATCAGTTGGAGAT
>JADMIN010000769.1 GCA_015478575.1 Ktedonobacterales bacterium
TGCTGGAGCGCATTCCGGCCACGCTGGAGCTGATGGGCAGCAGCCTGGCGCTCGCCCTCATCATCGGTGTCGCAACCGGCGTGCTGGCGGCGGTGCGGCGCAATTCGGTGTTCGACTACGCGACCGCCACGGCGGCGATGCTGGCTCTGTCGCTGCCGACGTTCTGGTTCGGCTTGCTGGGCATCTATCTGTTCGCGCAGGTGCTGGGCTGGCTGCCCGCCGGCGGCATCAGCAGCGGCGGCGGCGGCGTGCTCAACCGGCTCTGGCACCTGGTCCTGCCCATGCTGGTGCTGGCCTTCGTGCTGGTGGCGCAGTGGAGCCGCTACACGCGCTCGGCCATGATCGACATCCTCAATCAGGACTTCATGCGCAGCGCGCGGGCGCACGGGCTGTCGCCGTCGCGCGTGCTGCTGGGGCACGGCCTGCGGGCCGCGCTGGTGCCGCTGGTCACGCTGGCCGGGCTGCAACTGCCCACGCTGGTCGGCGGCGCGCTGGTGACGGAGACGGTGTTCGCCTGGCCGGGCATGGGCAATCTGTTCGTCAACGCGCTGGGGATGCGCGACTACCCGGTGCTGATGGCCATTCTCATGGTGAGCGCGCTGCTGGTTGTGGTCGGCAACCTGCTGGCCGACGTCGCGGTGGCGCTGATCGATCCGCGGGTCCAGCTCGTGCATGTCTGACCTTGCCGTCGAAGCCGCCGCCCTCACCGCGCCGGTGCTGCGCCGGGGCGTGCTGCGGCGGTTCCTGCGGCATCGGCTGGCGGTGCTGGGTGTCGTGGTCATCACCCTGCTGGCGATCGCCTCGGGAGGTGCCGCGTGGCTGGCGCCGCAGGATCCGGACGCCATCGACATCGCCAACCGCTACGCGGCGCCCCTGACGGCGGGACACATCCTGGGCGCCGACGATCTGGGGCGCGACGTGGCCAGCCGGCTGATGTTCGCGGGGCAAGTCTCGCTGTCCGTGGGCATCGCCGCGATGCTGGTAACGCTGGTGGTGGGGTTCTCGATCGGCGCCTTCGCGGCCTATCACGGCGGCTGGCTCGACGTGGTGCTGATGCGGCTCACCGACATGATGCTGTGCTTCCCGTCGGTGTTCCTGCTGCTGTTCGTGGCGGCGTTCGTGACGCCCACGCTGGTATCCATCGCGCTGATGATCGGGCTCACCATCTGGATGGAGATCGCACGCATCGTCCACGCGCAGATCCTCGCCTTGAAGCAGGCCGACTTCATTGCGGTGGCGCGCATGGTCGGCACGCCGTCCTGGCGCATCGTGCTGCGCCAGATCCTGCCCAACACTCTCGCACCCGTGCTGGTGGCGGCCACGCTGAACACAGCAAATGCGATCCTGCTGGAGAGCTACATCAGTTTTTTGGGCTATGGGATCCAGCCGCCCGCTGCTAGCTGGGGCAACATGCTGACCAATGCGCAAAGCGATTTCCAGGTCGATCCGTGGCTCGCGGTCTGGCCGGGCCTCGCCATCACGCTGGCGGTCGCCAGCTTCAACTTCATCGGCGACGGGCTGCGCGACGCGCTCGACCCCCGCCTGCGGGAGCGTGCATGAA
>JADMIN010000770.1 GCA_015478575.1 Ktedonobacterales bacterium
GGACATCACGCTACATCCTGACGCTCTTCGGCATCTCCGTGGTGGGGCTGATCGTCTTTGTCATCGGCGAGCTGCTGCTGAAGTCCCCGATGGTGGACCCGCGCCTCTTCAAGAACGCCAGTTTCAGCGGCGCGGCCATCGTGGCTTTCACCTTGAGCGCGGGCCTCTTCTCGCTCTTCTTCTTCATCACGCTCTATCTGCAAAATTTCCTGGGCTTCTCCGCGCTCGACGCGGGCTTGCGCGTCCTGCCGTTGAGCGGGCTGATCCTCTTTGCCGCGCCGGTGGCTGGCGCCTTCACCGACCGCATCGGCGCCAAAACCCTCATGGCGGTGGGCATGGGAATCCTGGTGGTGGCCGTGCTGCTGATGGCCCGCATCTCCCCTCACGACACGCAGGGGGATTGGATCGTGCTGCTGCCGGCATTCGTCCTGGGCGGCCTGGGGAGTGGCCTGGTCAATCCACCGATTGCCAATGTGGCGGTGAGCACGGTCAGCCCCGACCGGGCGGGCATGGCATCGGGAGTGAGCGGCGTCTGCCGACAGATCGGCACGGCCTTCGGCATCGCGCTGTTGGGCGCCATTCTCACCAACCAGTATAACAACGCGCTGCGTGACCAGATCTCGCGTCTCTCTGTTCCCGATGCTCCCGCCGCGCAACAGCGGGACATCCTGAACGGCATCATTATCAGCCTGCAACAGGCGGGCACCTTCGCTGGCAGCACGGGCCTGCGCAATCCGCCCCCGCAGTTCGCGCAGTTTGCCAGCTCGCCGCTCTTCTTCCAGATTCAGGGGATCGTGCGCAGCGCGTATATCGGCGCGACACTCGATATCTTCCACCTCGCCGTGCTGCTGCTGGGAGTGGGCCTGTTGGCCGCGCTGCTGCTGGTGAAGAAATCGGATATGCGGCACGACGTGCCCGTGAGAGAGGGCACTGGCTTCGTGGTATAGGTGGCGGTGAGAGAGGGCACTGGCTTCGTGGTGTAGGTGGCGGTGAGAGAAGACGCGCGTCGGCAAGATGCCAGCGAGACACACCACTGCCACTCCACGTGACGAGGCCGCCGGGCGCGAACGGCTCGTCGCGACGGCCCGATAGGCGCGTGGCACCGGCAACCGGCCCGCTCAAACTCCGATGTCGAGCGGGCGATCGCGTGACGAGCGCGGGGGCCGCGCCGCGCTGGCTCGATCAGGCCCTCTGGCGGCAGGCTACGGCTGGCCGCTGGCCTCCCCAGATGGCGGTGCGGGCGGATCAGCGGGTGGCGGCGCGGGCGGCTCAGTGGGCGGCGCGGCAATATCCCTCGCCGGAGGGCGCCTGGTCCCGATGCCTACCGCCACGCCTCCTGTTGTCGGTGCTTGGCCCTGGCCGCGTGGCTGTAGGGCGGGCACGAGCTTGAGCGCCGCAAGGCTCACCACGCCGATAGCGAGCGCCGCGCCATACACCGGGAGGAACGCGCCGCGGATGATGCCTATCGCCCCGGCAAAGGGCGCGAAGGTCTTCGGGTAGAGCAATGACGCGATCCACAACCCGCCCAGCACGAGCACCAGTGGCCAGGTGCTAAGC
>JADMIN010000064.1 GCA_015478575.1 Ktedonobacterales bacterium
GGGTGACTCTGCCCAGCGGTGTGCCGCTCCAGCGCCGCACGATGCATGCCGAAGCCACGCCGCGCGTGCCTTCTGGCATCCTCGCGTATTATGGGCCATGTTGGCCATCGCCCCTAGATCGTCGTCTCTAGGCCGGTGAGTCGCGCGCTCACCTCCCAGAGGCGCCGCGCGGCGTCCTGATCATAGGAGGCGAGGGAAGATTCCGTCGGCTTGCGGTTGGCGAAATACCGGCCGCTGATATCGGCGACCTCAGGGGCGGTCGCCAGATAGATCGCGGTCCGCGCCCCCCGCTCAGGGCCAATCATGATGGGGCGTAAGAGCGTCATGCCGATGCGGGCGGCGGCGCCATTGTTGCGCGCGAAGCCGGTGGCGACGAAGCCGGGATGCAGCGTATTCGCGGTGAGGCGTGTGCCCGCCAATCGCCGGGCCAACTCGTAGGTAAAGAGGATATTGGCCAGCTTCGATTGCCCGTAGACGGTGAGGCCTCGATAGCGGTGGCGCTCTTGCTGGAGGTCGTCGAAGGGAATGCGCGCGCCAACGTGCGCCGCCGAGGCGACCGTGATGATGCGCGCGGGCGCGCTGGTCCGCAGGCGCTCCAGCAGGAGATTGGTCAGCAGGAAAGGCGCGAGATGGTTGAGGGCGAACGTGCGCTCTAGGCCATCCACGGTGACCTGGCGGGTGGTAAAGAGCGCGCCAGCGTTGTTGACCAACACATACAGCCGGTCGTAGCGCTCCAATACTTCCTGGGCGAGCTGGCGCACTCGCGCCTGAGCGCTGAGGTCAGCGAGCAGCACATCTATGGCTTGGCTACCGGTCCGCTGGCGCATGCGCGTGGCCGCCGCCTGCGTGCGTGCCGCGTCACGCCCCACCAAGATCACCCGCGCGCCGCGCGCGGCCAGCGCCTCAGCGGTAACAAAGCCGAGGCCAGCGTTCGCCCCAGTCACGAGACAGACATGCCCCTCCATCATCGTCCCTGCTCCTTCTTGGCCGCTCGTCCTTCTTGGCCACACGCCCACATGCGGATGCCTGGCCGCCCTCACGGGTGGCCCTCAATTGTAGCGTCGCGGACCCCGTTCCTCGCAAGCCTCAAGATATCATCGGTAGGCTGCCATATCCACGCGGTTGACAGGGAGCGTATACTAGCACCAGCCAGTGGACCTCTGACCCGGTGGAGGGCGGCTGGTGAATATTCGGGCGCCCATGTGTGGCGTTAGCCGTGGCCCTCGCGGACGCGGCATCTACTCAGGAGGAATGACATGCGCAATTCCAGCAGTTCCACCACTGGACTTATCGGCGTAGGCATCTTGCTGATCGTGCTCGGCGCGATCAATCACTTCGTCGTGAAAGCCAACCCCGTCGCCCACACCAGCACGATCCTGGGGATCGTCGGCCTCCTCGCCGCCATCGCTGGAGGGGCGATGATGATGCGGGGCAGCAACAAAGCGTAGCTATCTAGACGTTTCACCCTAGCGGATGCGCGTTTGCTCCCCTTCATACCGGGCCAAACGCGCATCCGCGTCTCTCTATGCGCGTCTCTCCAGCCGCATCCCCCCCCTTGCCCCGCCTTTCTCTTGTGCCCGTTCATCCGCGCAGTCGCATCTCCTGACACTATGCCCCGCCAGACGCTCCTCTCATACGCACGTGACGAAGGCCCATTCCCACTCCGCCTCGACCTGCCTCCCAATCCGGGTGGTGCCCGTCCGGGTGGTGCCCGTCCGGGTGGTGCCCGTCCGGGTGGTGCCCGTCCGGGGGTGCCCGCGCGTCAGGGCGCACGGGGAGCATGGGGTGGACCGAGCGCACGACCATACTGGCGCGTGCTTTGCTAGTAGGTGGGACATCTGCGCGGTTGCGCGGCAAGGCGTTGGGGTGCCCGGCTCACCAGGGGGAAGGACAGGCGCATGAAAGGGTCCGCGCAGGTTCGCGCGCGTGTCCGCGTGCGCAGGCGCGCGCTCTGGGCAGCCAGCATGGTGACGCGCCCCGCTCCCCCCCACCCGTTGGCGCTCACTGGGCTGGTCTTCGCGGCGGCGGCGTGGGGCTGGGTAGTTGATAGTCCAGCGCTGCCGTTCCTCGCGCCAACGGGCAACTCGACGCTCTTCCAGTCCAGCACGGCGGCGGTGTTCGCGTTGCTGGGGATCCTCTTCGGGCCATGGCTGGGGGCGCTGGGTGGGCTAGTCCGTGATGGCGCGGGCTATGGAGCGGCCCTGGCGCTTCATCCCGGCGAGGTGATGCGTGCGGGCCTGCTGCCGTGGCTGGGGCGGGCGGGAGTGGATATCCTGGAGGATGTAGTATTGGGTCTGGTGCCGGGGTTGGTGGCCATGCGTATCCGCCGCCTCGATCTCCTCGCGCTCGTCGCCGCGGTGACGGCGTGGCTCTCCCTGCCGCTGCTCGTGGTCGGCGACGCGCTCTTCAGCGGCCACGCACGCTCGCTCTTGGCCGCGCTCACCACCGCCGTCGGAGACTGGAACGAGCCAGTGGATCCCGCGCTCACCGTCTATGCGCTGTTGACGGGGGCGATGGTCACCTTCGCCCTGGCGCGCTGGACCACGCACCCATGGGCCGCGCTGGCACTGGGCGCGCTCTTTGCCCTGCCCGCGCTGGCGCTGATCGCGCTGGGGGCGCATCCCTGACGATGCGGACGATGTGGACGGCTAGCGCGGCGGATACTCGACCGCGACGTTGGGGGTATAGCTGGCGAGAGGCGCCTCGATGTCCTCACTTACCACGACCGTCTCGCCCGCGGCCAGCGTCACCGCATCGTCTTTCTGGTAGGTCTGGCCCGTCGCGTTGTTGCGCAAGGTGATGGTGACGGCGGCCTGCCCGTGACCGGGGCCGGTGTTGCGAATGATCGCGGTGACGCGGTAGGTTCCACCGAAATAGTCGGGTGCCCGCAGCCGCACGCTTTCCAGCTCTGGGCGCGGGCCAGAGCAATTGAGCACCCAGAGATAGGGCAGCACCCCCACAAGGAGGAATAGCGGCCACCAGCGTCGCTTCATCTCGCACCTCCTTCGATCCACATGGCAGCGCGACTCACTTGCCCGGCACCCAGGGCGGCCAGATGATGAGCAGGACCAAGATGGCCACCACCACCGCCACCACCGCCATGGCGCAGCCCATCGAGGCGAGCGGGTCCACCCGCTTCTCGGTACGCGAGAGGGAGATCAGCCCAAGCGGCTCTGGGATGAGCGGAATCTTGTGCTCGCCCTGGTATTCCCAGTGGGGCAGGAAGGCCTCATTCCGCAGCGCGGGGCAGATGGCGCGGAGGCGCGCGGTCAGCTCAGCGCACTCCTCAGTGGTGAGGGTGTACGTCGGCCAGAGGGCTTCGGTGCCGAGGTGGCGCTCCAAGTTGCGCGCGAAACGCACCATGCTGAGATACTCCTCGGTCTCCTCGTCATCAATGTTGCGCCACTCGACGATCTGGACGTCCGCCAGCGCGTCATCCCCTAGCGCACCGTCGCCCAGCGCACCGCGCGCGGCCAGGATCGCATTGACCTGCGCGGCAAAGTAGGCCAGCACCGCGCTCGACCCTCCCTTGACCGTCTGGCGATGGGTGATCTCCGCGCCATCCACCAGAATCTGGCCCATCGAACCCACCGCGTCTTCCACGGGGAGGGTGAAGGCACACCTGGGCTGTGTCTCCAGATCGAGGACACGATTGAGCGCGGCGGCGGCTGGGGTATCGGCGCTGGTGGCCAGGCGCAGCGCCCGCAGTTTGCGTTGCTCCACCGCCGCGCGGTCGGGGCCGAGGCGCGCGAGGAGCGCGTACCAAGCAATGCGCGCCGCTCCGATGGTGCCACCGAGGCTGAGCGCGGCGAGATAGGCGAAGAAGAGGAGGAAGAAGGCGAGCGTCAGCGTCTCCACATTGGAACGCTGGGAGAGCGTCACGTAGAGTTGCGCCTGCCAGATCAGTAGGGCAATGCCCACGAGAGAAAGAAAGAACAGACCGGTATATGCCGCGGCGAGACGGTGGATACGCTGGGTATATTGGCGGGCGCTCTGGACCTCCGGCTCGCGGATGGCGCGCTCGACAAGTGACGACATGGTATCCTCCCAGCGCTGGCGAGAGACGAATCCAAGCGCCGCATCCGTCTTCGCTTTGCATGCCGCATGCCAGCGGGTGCATCGCGCCGCTGGTGGCGCCGCGCCCCTCCCTCGCTGTATCGCGCACCCGTACTACCCTTGGCGGTGTGGGGTACCGCGCTGACGGCATCTGGGCTGTGGTGGCTATCCGCGGTGGCTATCCGCGGTGGCTATCCGCCGCCTGATGGGGGTTCGCGCCGTCACATGAGGACGCCTCGCTCTCCTTGCTTCGCCAACAAAGGAGCCGGGGGAGAGACATCTGAGATATGTCTGAAAAGAACAGGGGTCTCGCTATGCGCATCGAACGCAAACCGCCCAGCCGGGCGTGGCTCACCGCGCCGCTCGTCGCCTTCGCGCTGATCTCGCTCACCGTCGGTCTGGTCGCGCGCCAGACGGTACGCTCGCCCTACAATACGCCCTTCTTCCATCTCTTCTTCAGCGACACCCTGCATATGAAAGTGTGGCTGGTGAGCGCGGCGCTGCTCCTCGGCTGCTTCCAGTTGCTGACGGCGGGGCGCATCTATGAGTTGTTCCACTTCCCGCCCAAAGGCCGCTTCTATCACCTCGTGCATCGCTGGTCGGGGCGCGTGGCCATCGCGCTGACGCTGCCAGTCGCCTACCATTGTATCTTCCTGCTCGGCTTCGCTCCCCATCTCGCGGACACGCGCGTCGTCATCCATTCACTGCTGGGATCGGGCTTCTATGGCATCTTCATCGGCAAAGTGCTGATCGTGCGGTCACGCGGCTTCCCCGGTTGGGCACTGCCCATCGCCGGAGGTATCCTCTTCGCCGTGCTGCTCGGCCTCTGGCTGACCTCGGCGTTGTGGTTCTTCACGACCTACGGCGTCGGCCTCTAGCGTCGGCCTCTAGCGTCGGCCTCTCGTCGGACTGCGGCCTCCTGATCGCCCACACAGCGGCGGTAGGGCACATCCGCTCAGCCCAGCGCGAAGCTGGCCTGACCATAGAGGTGGCGCCGCCGGGTGAGCTGGCGCGCTCCCCCGCGGCGCATGTGGCGCAACACCCGCTGCTCGCGAAAGCCCGCGCGCTGGAGCAGCGCCCTGGCCGCGCCATTGGCCTGGGGCGTGAGCGCCCGTGGTGGCTCGCTGAAAGGGAGGGTGAGCGCGCGCGCCAGCAGCGCCTCCGCCGCCGTGGGCGTCGTCGCGACCCACGGCCCCAGGCTCCGCGCCTGCGCATAAAGATAGCCCGTGAGGCGCCCAGTCACATCCCGCACGATAAATGTGCGTGCTGGCAGCTCGCGCAGATAGGCGGCGAGGACCGCCCCGCGCTCCGCCCCGAAGTACGGCGCGTCGAACGCGGCCAACTCTGGCAGGTCCCCCGCCCGCGCAGTGGCTACCGTAGCAGCGGTTGCCGTATCAGTGGGGGTAGTGAGCGTGCTCGGCTCCTCCAGCCGCCAGACGCCTACGAGATCATCCGTGACGAAGCCCAGGCGTGGATACATGCCCGCGCCGGCGTCACTGGCATCCAGCAGCGCCATCGGGCAGCCACGCGCATCCACCCATGCCAGCAGCCGCTCCATCAGCGCCACGCCAATGCCTTGCCGCTGCCGATCGGGCCGCACGCCCACCATGCCGATATACGCGAACGGGCCGAAGTCTACCGCGCCCGCGACACCCACCGCCTCGCCTTCCAGCCGAGCCAGCAGCCAGCCATCCGGTTGCAACGCCAGCACGCGCCGCAACTCCGGCACGCGGGTGCGCGCCGCCTCGTAGGCCGCGATGAGCACCGCATCCGCGTCCGCCAGGTCCGCCTCAGCCATCGGCTCGATCACCACGTGCATGTCGCCGCTCTCCGTTCCCGCGCGCTACGTTCCGGATGGGGCCGCCGCGCGAGCAGGGCGAAGTGGCCCATCCGCGATGTCGAGCGTGACGTACAGCGCGCCCACCGACCAATCCGCCGTCGCGGCAAGACAGGCGCCGTCAGGCCCGAAGACATATCCGCCACCAGGAAAATCTTCGTCTACCGTGCGCCCCGCCTGGGTCGCGACGGCGATGGGCACCCGATTCTCGCGGGCATAGCTGGCGAGCCGGGTCTGGCACTCCTGCCGCCACCACTGATAGCCAGCACTCCAGTCGCGCGTCGCTTGCGGTCCATCGAGACCAGGCGCCGCGGCCTCGAAGATGAGGCGCGCGCCGTGCTGGGCATTGTCGGCAAAGACCCGTGGATTCTCGATATCCGCACAGATGGCCAGGCCAATCGTCACCTGGGGAAGCGAGAAGACAGTGACTTAGGTGCCAGCGGCATAGAGATGCGCCTCCTCCGCTGGGATGGTCCGCTTGCGATAATACCCCAGCGGTTGGCCCGCGCGGGCCACCACCTGCGTCAGGAACGGCGGCCCAGCGGGCTGAGCCTCGACCAGGCCAGCAATCGCCGTCATCTCCGTCGCGCGCGTCATCGCGACGAACGCGGCAACCTCTGGGCCGTCCAGACGCAGTGCCACTCCAGGATGGCGCACGGGGTCCACATAGCCAGTGACACAGGCTTCGGGGAAGCAGATGATCGCGGCACCTTGGCGCTCCCCATCACGCAGGTAGTCGCGCATAGTTGCCAGGTTGGCCGCGATGGCCGCCTTCTCACTCCGCATCTGAATCAGCCCGACCCGCACCTCGCCCACGTGCTCCACCCCTTTCTTCCGCGCCGCCACGTGTGCCGGACGGGCGCGTGCTATTCGAGTCTAGCATACTACATCCGGCTCGCGGCGATCCGCTGCCCCTGTTCCCTCATCAATACTGTTCCTGAGGCTGCTATAGTTCCCTCACATGCAAACGTCAGCCGAGCAGCTCCCGCGGACGCCCTCACCAACTGCCGCGTTCGACGAAAGGCGCGGTTATGCTCCGATAACAGTATCATTTGAGGGAAGGAGTCTTCGCAGCGCTCCTTCGGTAACATGTTCATTGGAGTTGACGCGGATTCCGCGGTCTGCCGACGAGAGGAGCGCAAGTGATGACCCAGGCCGATGCGCCAGTACCTATCAGCCCCTTACCTGTCAGCTATGAGGATATTCGCGCGGCGGCGGAGCGCCTCGTTGGCATCGCGCACCGCACGCCGGTGCGGCACGCGCGGAGCTTCGACGCCGCGGCGGGGATGGCGGTATGGCTCAAGTGTGAGCAGTTCCAGCGTGGGGGGGCCTTCAAGTTTCGCGGCGCCTACAACAAGATCGCCACGCTGTCACCCGAGCAGCGCATGCGGGGAGTGATCGCCTTCTCTTCTGGCAATCATGCGCAGGCGGTCGCTCTAGTTGCTGGCATCTTTGGTGTGCCGGCGGTGATCTGTATGCCGACGGACGCGCCAGCGGTGAAGGTGGCGGCGACGCGCGGCTATGGGGCGGAAATCGTGCCATACGACCGGCGGACGCAGGACCGCGAGGCACTGGCGCGGGGGCTGGCCGAGGCGCGCGGGCTGACGCTCGTGCCGCCCTATAACGATGCCGCCATTATCGCTGGGCAGGGGACGGCCACCCTGGAACTCCTAGAGGACATGCCGGACCTGGATGTGATCGCGGCGCCGGTGGGCGGCGGCGGCCTCATCGCTGGCGCGGCCATCGCGGCGCACGCCCACCGACCGGGGATGCGCGTCATCGGCGTCGAGACGGAGGCGGCGAACCATGCCGCCCTCTCGCTGCAACGTGGTGAGCGCGTCAGCATCCCCGCGCCCGACACCATCGCCGATGGCATTCGCACGGCGCAGTTGGGCACGCTCACGTGGCCGGTCCTCCAGCGCGAGGTGGAGGCGGTGGTGCTAGTAAGCGAGGAGGAGGTGAAGGCGGCGATGTGCTTCTTGCTGCTGCGGCTGAAGCTGGTGGTCGAGCCGACCGGCGCGGTGGCGGCGGCGGCGGCGCTCGCTGGCAAGCTGCGCCGCTACGGCGGGCGGGCGGGCGTGATCCTTTCCGGCGGGAATGTCGCCCCGGATGTCCTCCGCGATGTGCTGCTGGCGGCGGAATAGCCGTCCCCTCAGGCGCCCTGTGCCGCGAAGATGCCGTAGAGCGCGTAATGCCGCAACTCCGGCACTGGCCGCTGTTACGCTGGCGCCACGGTGCGGACAGTGGCCAGGGCTATCCCCTCGCTCGCGCGCGGGATGGTTGGCATGCGTCTACTCCTTTTCCCGGCGCGAGCAATGGAGGGGCGAGGCATGCCTCGCCCACTCGATGCCCTCTGCCCATCCGCACGGGCTGGCTAGCGCAACCGCAGGAGATAGATCGTGTTGCCCGCTGGGTCCTTGATCGAGAAAGCGCGTCCGAAAGGCTCATCCTTGGGCGGGCTGACGATCTCCACGCCCGCCTCAACGAGCGCGGTATAGGTGGCGTCGGCGTCGTCTACGTACCACCACAACTCGGGGTTGTCAAACGCTTGCGTCGTGGCCCGCTGCCCAAGCGCGAAGGTCGCACCCTGCCCGCCTGGTTGCGCGAACTGGATGAAGGTGGGATTCTCATCCGCTACCGTCAATCCGAGCTTCTCAGTGTAGAAGGCGCGTGCCGCGGCGATGTCAGGCACGTACAGCAGCACAAAATTCAAGCCGGTCACCATATGGTCTGCTCTCCTGTTCACTTCAGAAGGCGCGCGGCGCGCCTCTCCACTGGCGTTCATTCGCCTGATAACAGTATGGAACAGGGGAGTGACAACGGTATGGCAACAGTTAGCACGAGTTTTCGTGTTGCCGCAACATAGACTTGGCCTCGTCGGCGAGGCGCCGACGAAGCGACTCTGGCTCTAGCACACGCACCTGCCGCCCCCAGCCCAGCAGCCATTGGAGGACCTCGTCCACCTGCCGTATGCGCAATGTCACCAGCAAGCCCGAAGGCGTCTCCTCTTCGGCTACGGTGAAGAACGACGGCGCCTCGCGCACCCAGCGCGCGACCTCTGGCGTGAAGAGCGCGCGCACCACGATGGTGCCGCCCACCTCTTTGTCGCACACGCCCACACCCAGATCGGTTGGCCGGGAGAACGTCTCATCGAGCACCATGAGAT
>JADMIN010000065.1 GCA_015478575.1 Ktedonobacterales bacterium
ATCCGCGACCTGCGCGGGGCCACCGGCACCACCTTCATCATCGCTACCCACGATCTAGCGGTCGCACGGGCCGCCCAGCGCGCCATCCGTATCGTGGATGGGCTGGCGGTCGAGTGAGACGATCCCGTCATCCTCGCACGCGCATGATGACGGAAGGGAGGGGGAAGCGAGCGCATGGCGGAGGCGGGCTACGATATGCGCGCGGAGAGAGGCGCGATGCGCAGGGCCAGGGAATGGGCGGAGGAGGATGGCCAGAGCGGCGAGCGATCAGCTCAGAATATTCACCGAGCGCGCCACCAGCAGCACCACGATCAACAGGGAGATCAGCGCCTCCGCCATCATCAGCAGTTTGGCGCGGTGGGTCAGCGGCACGACATCGGCGGGGCTGAGTGCTGTCGCGAAGCAGAACGCGAGGTGAAGATAATCCACGAAGCCTGGCGCCCAGTGTGTTTTGTTGTCCCGCAGTTGTTGGGGGAAGAGGAAATCCGCCGCTTCGTGCTGCTTCAGTTGGCGCTTCACTGGGCCACCGCCATCAATCTCCCAATACCACACCGCGAAGACCAGCACATTAATGCCCCAGAGCACCCCCGCCGGGCCGAGCAGTTGCCCGCCACGGGTGAACCGCGGCAGGTGCGTCACCAAGAGCGCCAGCGAGCCGACCTGCGCCGCCGCCAGCACGCCCATCAGCACCAGCGCCAGCCCGCGCGCCACGCGAAAAGGCAACACCGTACGCATGCCCACCACGACGACCAGCGGCGGCAGCAGCAACACGAGCACCAGCACCAGGAGGAGCCAGCGCGGCCCCAACGACAGCCCCTCTGGCAGCGCATAGTAGAGCACGCCGACCAGCAGCGCACCCCCCGCCGCGATCACTAACTGCGCCTCGTCTGGCCGCCGGTCCGCGTTCTGTTGTACTCGCATACCGCGTCTCACCCCCGGAAGGTATTGCTCACCACAAACATCAGATTGGCCGGGCGCTCCGCCATGCGCCGCGTCAGGTAGGGATACCACTGCGTGCCATAGGGCACATAAACACGCACATTGTAGCCTTCGCGCGCTAGCTGCTCTTGCAGGTCGCGACGGATGCCGTAGAGCATCTGGAACTCGAAGCGCGCCCGCGCGATGCCGCGCTCCGCCGTGAAGCGCCGCGCCTCTTCGAGCAGGCGCTCATCGTGGGTCGCGATGGCGGGGTAGGTACCGTGCTCGAGCAAGGTATACATCAGCTCGACATACTTGGCGTCTACGTCCGACTTGCGGGGGTAGGCCACCGAGACCGGCTCGAGGTACGCCCCCTTCACCAGGCGCACGCGGATGCGTCGCTCCACCAGTCGTGCCACATCCTCTGGCGTGCGATAGAGGCACGACTGAAGAACGGTTCCCACATTGCCATACTCCGCGTGCGTCTCCATCACCAGATCGAGCGTGCGCTGGGTGTAGGCCGAGCCTTCCATATCCACGCGCACGAAGGTGCGGTAGTCGCGCGCGCGCGCCAGCACACGCGCCAGATTGGCGCGGCAGAGCATCGGATCAATATCCAGTCCCAGCGCGGTCAGCTTGATCGAGATATTGGCCTCGACCCCCTGGGCGTGCAGACAGTCGAGCGCCGCGAGATAGTCGCGCGCCGTGGCCTCGGCCTCCGCGGCGTCGGTCACGTTTTCGCCCAAGTGGTCGAGCGAGACGCTGATATATCGCTCGTTGAGCGCGCGTGCGGCCTCGATGGCCTCGTCGAGGGTCTCGCCAGCCACGAAGCGCCGTGCCATGCGCCGCGCCGCGGGATTCCGCGTGAAAAAGTCGCGAATGGCCTCTTGCTTGGCCAGATAGAGCATGGTGTCTTTGAGCACGGTCGAACGCCTCCTCACCGTTGAGTGTCGGGCCGCCACCCTCCGCTGGGCACCGGTACTTTCAGCTATTATACTCTGCTGGCCAAGTGGGCGTGAGAGGCGATGTCGTAGCGGTTTGGTGCTGAGATGGTGCTATTCGCGCGCCATCTTGCTTGCGGCGGCGGCGCGCAAAGGATACAATCAATTCCACATAAGATACGCCGCATTGTCGCTGTCGCTTCGCGCGAGGCAGGACGCGGGGATGAGACGCGGGAGGCGCTGACCTCTTGGCACGCAACCCGCGTCTGGAGCGGAGCGTATACGCAGATACGCTAGCGGTACTCCCGCCGGTGGCGCGTGATGTGACGGCGGAACGGGCGGATGTCCAGCACGGCGACCATCAGCGATTTCGGGGCAGGCCCAGGGGCACTCTATGCACACTCCAGGCACATCGGTGAAAGGCCGTGATCCCAGGCGAACAGTCTCCACGCCCCGTATTCCCCGCCGGGCCTACCACCGTCTGCGCGCACGCCGACGCGTGCTGCCAATGCTCGTTGGCCTCACCCTTCTCAGCGGCCTCGCCATCGCCGTCGCCGCCTACCTCGGCGCTCGCATGGATGCGACCAACGCCGCCCAGACCCAGGCCACCGCTGATGCGCGCGTGGCGCGGCAGATCCTCGCCGAGCGCGGCCCCAGCGTCGCGCTCCAGGGCGGCGCACTGGTCGTTGTGACCAACGAGGGCACTGTGCTCGCGCTCGACGGCGATACGACCATCGTTGATAAGGTGCGCAGCCTTACCGGCGCGGACACCGTCATCTATCAACTCCAGGGCGGGAGTCTCGTCGCCGCCGCCACCAATCTGCCGCAGCTCAACGCCCAGGGACAGCCCCAAGATGGCACGCGCGCTCTTGGCGACACGCTGCCCAGCGCCGCCCATGCCGCGCTGCTGGGCGCCTGCGATGCCACCGCGAGTGCCGCGACCTGCCACCGCGATTTCGCGGGTGTGGTGAGCGATCAAGGGGTGGAGTATGTTGCCGCCTACACGCCCTTGTATGACACGGCGGGGAGTTTCGTTGGCGCGCTGGGCGTGGCGCGACCCTTGAGTGATGTGGTCGCGCCCGCGACGCAGCTCGCCGTCTTCCTGCTGCTCGCGGCGCTGCTGGCGGCGGCGCTGGCGCTGGCGCTGGGTTTGCTCTTCTCTGGCTCGCCTTCCACTGCCGTGCTCACGCAGTTGGATGGCCACCTCAACGATGTCGCCAGTCATGCCGCCGACCTAGAGCAGCATGTGCGCGCGCAGGTCAACCGCTCGCAGCGACAGGAGCGCCTCGCCCGCCAGATCTGTGACTCCACTCGCGAGCTGAATATGCTGATGGAGGCGGTGGAACAGGGCCAGGCGGCGCTGCATGACGCTACCAGCGAGATCTGGTCGGGCATGTCGCAGCCGGGTCAAGCGGCGCTGGACGCGAGCACGGCTACGCGCCTGGCCCGCCGGGCCGCCGTCACCGCCGGGCGCATGGGCGCCGCTACGGTGGATGCCCGCGAGCGCTGCCGCTTCCTCATCGGCATGATGAATCAGGTGATCGCTGAGGGGCGTGTGCTCGGCGATGAGGGCCGCATACTGGAGGAGCGGGCGGGGCGGCTGCGTGTCGCCATCGAGCGGGTGGAGATGGCCCTGGGCGCGAAGGTGGTAGATCGTCAGTACGACATTCCTGGCAATCCCTTCGCCCAGCGGCTGCGCCGCTCCTCACGCTCCCTGGATGGCGCGGCACATAGCGCGTCCGTTGGATCTGCCGCCGGGGGCCGAGCGTCGCCATCGTCACACACTGGGGCCACCGCGCCGCATGGCGTCGGCACGCCATCGCGCCCATCCGCGCCTGGTGTCTCAGGCTCTTGGGCCGCCTCTGGCTCTTGGCCCGCCTCTGGCTCTTGGCCCGCCTCTGGTGGCGCGTCGTCTGGGCAGTCGCAGTCTGGGCCATCCAGCCAGTGGCCCATCGGCCCTACCTCACAGCCTGGCCAGTCGTGGCCCCGCCCGCTCACGGGACCGCTTTCCCCCCCGCGCCCACCCACTGGCCAGCCCCAGCCAGCTTTCGGCCAGCCAGTCTTCGGCCAGACGCCCATCGCCCGCCCGCCGCTGAATCAGCCGCCCGCCGCTGGACGCGACGATACCGCCCGCCGTGCCTCGCGTCCGCTGTGGGCAGATTCCGCCCTACGCCCGTCATCCGCGGCGGGCACATCCTTCCCAGGCATCTCGCTGCCAGGCGTCTCCTCCGCTGGTCTCTCCTCCCCTGGGGCGGCTGGGCAGTCGCCGCGACTTGGTGGCTCTGGACCGTACCCGCGTCGCCCTGATGCCTCACGTGAGAGAGATGGGATCACCGGCCCGCGCCCCGCTGGGGGCGACGCTCCGCGCGCCGCCAGGCCGCTGCCGCCCGGCGGCGACCCGCGGCCGCCATTTCCCCCATATAACGACGCTCCGCCGCAAGGTCCCGCCCGGGACAACCGCGACGCGCCGCATTCCGAGTGGCTCAACAACTAAGTTGTTTGCGCCTATGCGATGGTTATCGCCCACCATACCCGAACCTACACGGACCCCAACCGCCGCTGAATGCGGGTGACCAATGTCGGTGCGTATCGCGCCAGCGCCGTAAGCAGGTCGGCATGTGACCTGGGCGGAGCGCGACAGCCTGTCTTGCGAGCAGGTCAACGATGAGATAGCATCGAGGTCATAGAGATGGACGAGAAATTCATCGGGTGATTGAGCTTCGAGGGCGAACGGAGTCAGAAGATCTTGAGCAAAATCACGTACGTTGCTGGTGATGATAATCTGAGCGCCTGAAGCAACCGCTCCCTCACTTCGCTCTGAAATGAGTGGCCCGCCTACGCGTCATACAATCCCATCTCCTGATGGAGTCGGGTCAGGCGATCCAACGCCTGCTCTCGTTCCGCGGCGCGCTGGCGCTTCTAGGCCAGGAGGTCATCGAAGCGCACGCGGCGGTGACTGCCGACCTTGGTGAAGGGGATGAAGGCTGCCGCGGTTGGCGATGGCGCGTGTGGGAGTGGGAAGGACTGGGAAGGGGCACAGTTATCTTCAGCGCGCGGGTTCAGCGCGCGGGCGGGCGATCACTAAAGGCGGGTATCTGAAGGCTGGAGAAAGGGAGCGGTCACTCGATGCGAGAGGGCTTCGATGCGCGGAAGACGTGGCGATGAGGGCGGTGTCGCGGCTGGACGCGAGAGGGGGGCGCCGCGCAAGCCCACATCACGACCAGCCGCATAAAACGGGAAGCGAGCACAGCGCGAGCGCGGCCACCGCACTCCGACCCAACCGCCACCACCAGCCTCAGCGTCTCCGCCCATTCCGTCGCGCCTCCACACACGCCGCCCCGCACCGCCGCCCAACACGCCTCCGCCTCGACGGATCCGCCCCCGCGCCTGCTCTCCCGTGATGCTTTGTGTAACACCAAGGTCATTGTATGCACACCTCTGCCGGAATGATGTCGCCACCAGTACTTTTACGCGACCAAAGAGCAGCTTCACGTGGGTGGCGAGGCGGAGAGCGCCCGCGTGAGCAGCCGACCCATGAGGGAGGCGCTAATCCGCGTGGCGTGCCCGTGTGAGGAGCCAACGCAGGAACGCGGGCACAGACTCGATATCAGCGAGCGCGAGATCGGCGGCGCGCAGCAGGTCGGCGGGTGTCTCGGCATGCGCCACGGCGACGGAGTAGCCCTGAAACGTGTCGTCCATACTCAGTTCGCGTAGTGCTTCGAAGGCATCGAGATCGGTGCGATCATCTCCCAGATACAACGCGCCATTCAGCCCATGCGTCCGCACCAGCTCAGCGACCGCCGTGCCTTTATGCAGGGCCAGCGGCGGACGCACCTCCAAGACGAGCTTGCCCCGCGTAATACGCAGCCCATGCTCCCTGGCGGCGCCTTCCAGTGCGTGCGCCGCCGCTGCCCGCGCCTGCGCCGGATCGGCCGTCAGGCGGAAGTGTACACTGCCGGTGACGCCCTTGCGCTCCACCAGCATGCCAGGGAAGCGGGGCGCGACCGTCCGCTCCACCGCATCCAGCGCGGCGTTGACGGCGGCGAGGTAGGGCAGTGCCGCTGGAGTGATCTGGAGCGTCTCGGGGGTGGTGGCGTCTAGGCGCTCCAGCCCATGGTTGCCGATATAGGTCAGGCCGGAGACGCCGACCAAGCGCCGGGCATCGGCGGCGGCGCGCCCAGAGATGGCCGCCACAAGATCAAAGATAGCGCACGCCTCGGCCAGCAGCGCCGCCACACCGGGCAGCGGGACGGCGGCATCGGGCGTGGGCGCGATGGCGCTGATAGTGCCATCCACATCGGTCAGCAACGCCCGTGGGCGCCGCGCGAGCACAGCATCCACACGCGCCAGCCCCGCCGGGTCATGGGGCGGCCGCCACACGTCCTCTCTGGTCATTGTCCTGCTCTCCTCGTGCCGCCTCCCGCGCTCACGCCGGGCGTTGTTTCCATTGGTGAGGAAGCACACTGCCATATGCCCGTGAGCGCGCAAGGGCGGGGCACGACGACCCACCCCCAGACGAATGGCCCGCCCCCTGGTGTGCGGGACAGGCCATGGGAAGCATACGTTCAGTGGGATTAGCTTGGCATGACCCTGGCTGGCGCGGTGACAGGCGCCACCTCGGAGGTGCAATAGGCGCAGCGCGTGGCCTTGATGGAGATGGCGCTCAGGCAATACGGGCAATCGCGCTCCGACGGCTCCGGCGGCACCTCGCCCTTCTTCCTGCGTGCCGCCAGCGCGTTCATTGGCCGGACGACGAAGAAGAAGATGACCGCCGCGATGATGAGGAAGCTCAACAACACATTGATGAAATCGCCGTAGGCGAAGACCGCTCCGCCAATCTTGAACGTGAGCGTGTTGAAGTTGATGCCCTTGGTCGGGATCGTGACCAGTGGTGTGATGAAATCGCGCACCAGAGCTGTGATGACACTGCCGAACGCGACACCGATGACGATGCCAACCGCTAGATCAACGACATTCCCCCGCATGATGAAATCGCGGAACTCTTTGCCCAGCTTCATCACATCCTGCCTTCTCTTCCGTACGCGCATACTCAACCATTGTGGGCGACCGACCGTCCGCGCGCCGCTCTGCCAGGGGCCACCGCGCCTGTAGACCCACCAGCGGCAGTATACGGGCCAGCGGTAAGGTGCCTTATGCTGAGTATACTGGATATGTCAAGCATTGTATAGCCCCACGGCGCGGAAGGTGGACTCTGATTATGCGCGTGGATGGGGTTGGCCGAGGCGAGAGAAAAGAGAGGCCGCGGAGAGCGGTCTCTCTTTCGCTTTCTCCATGTCCACTGGAGGAGAGGTGATCCCCTTTCAACGGCGCGGCGGTCAGAGACAAGCGTCTACAACGTGCCAGCGATGGCTGATGGTCGCGGCGGCGTACTCTCCGCGGTGGCGGGTGGTGTACGGCGCGTGGGCAGCAGGGCGCGCAGATCGTCCCGCGACGCGGCGTAGATCGTGGCGGCGGCAAGGGCCAGCCCAGGCACGGCGGTCCAGCGTGGCAGGCGGATGCCGAGGGCACGATCCAGTGAGAATGTGCCCGACCCCGTCAGCATGAGGACGGCGGCGGCGGTGGCATAGGCCATGGGCAACTCCGCGCCGCCCTGTTGCGCCCAGATCGGCTTGCCCCAGTGGACGCGGGCGGTGGCCATGCTCATCGCACTGACCGCCGCGACCGGCCCCACCGGGTTGAGCAGGCCGAGCGCCATCAGCGAGCCGCCGCCAAATTCCGTCGCCCCGGCCAGCGTACCCCAGACGTGGCCAGGCCGCAGCCCCAGGGATTCTGCCCATTGCGCGGTTCCCTGTCGCCCAGGGCCACTAAACCAGCCAAACAACTTTTGTGCGCCGTGGCCCGCGAGCAGCGAGCCAAACGTCGCACGCAACAGCAACAACGCGAGATCGAGCATACGCCCTCCCTGGCTAGGAGCCATCAGTGGCCATCACTGCGGTGGCCATCACCGCGGTGGCATGCGCGCGCCCGCCGCCAAATCCAGCCGGCGTGGGCCACCGCTCTCCTCCGTGCCCGCAACCACTATGCCAGGGATCTCCGCGCGCCTTCTCTCGCGCCAGGGAGGAAAGGAAGCTACGCCGCGCCCTGGCGCAGATTCGGGTGTGTCGGCCAGTTCGGATAGGTGGCCTGGAATTGCCGCGGCGGCTTGCCAAATATCTTCACCAGGAAGGCGATGACTAACCCAGCGAAGAAGCCGCCGATGTGGGCGAAGAACGCCACGCCGCCATTCTGGATCTGCCCGTTCAGGCTGTTCTGGACGAGGATGAATGCCTCGACGACCTGCAACAGGATGAAGAACCCGATCACGATGAACGCCGCCAGCCGCAGGAACGTGATGAAGATGCCGATGAAGACAATCGTGCGCACCTTCGAGCCAGGGTAGAAGACGAGGTACGCCCCCAGCACGCCCGCGATGGCGCCGCTCGCTCCGAGATTGAGCACGAAGGGATCTTCTTTGGTGAAATAGGTCGCCGCGATCTGTACGCCAGAGGCCACCAGCCCACAGAAGAGATAGAAGATCAGATACCAGAAGTGGCCGAGCCGATCTTCCACGTTATCGCCGAAGACCCAGAGGTAGAGCATGTTCCCGCCGATGTGCAGGAAACCCGCGTGCAGGAACATCGCCGTGAAGAGCGTGAGATAGACTGGCATCGGCTCCGCG
Organism: Ktedonobacterales bacterium; assembly: GCA_015478575.1. Classification (GTDB taxonomy): domain Bacteria; phylum Chloroflexota; class Ktedonobacteria; order Ktedonobacterales; family JADMIN01; genus JADMIN01. The sequence continues at coordinate 8,539 of JADMIN010000065.1, forward strand.
ATCGCGCAGCCCGTGGCGACCGTGTGCCCCTGGACAATGGCGCCAGGCACCAGTGAGTAGGCGGCAGTGAAGCAATCCGTGAATGCCGTCCCTTTCACCAACTCGAAGACAAAAACGCCGACATTGATGAGGATGAGCGCGTAGTTGACGAACGGAAAGGTTCGCCGGGGGCCTGGATCATCGGTTATGGGAATCAGTGCCACGAACTACCTCCTCGATGGCTTTCCTCAGCCACCATCAAGGAGGCTGAGAACGGAGAGAGACGCCGCGAGGGCGATCAACTAGGACGCCAGCCGAGGCGACACATCGAGCGGAAGCGCGCCGACACGAGTCGGCCAGCCGGCCTGTTCCACCAGATGCGTGCCGCCCACGGGGGCGCCTGGCACGAAGTGTAGCAGCGATTGCGCGGGCCGTCTAGGGTGTGTCTGACGAATCATGGTTCCAGCCAGATGACGAGGGAGGCGAGGAC
>JADMIN010000771.1 GCA_015478575.1 Ktedonobacterales bacterium
CTATACTACTACGCGCCATGAACGAGGCGTCGTGTAGAGCTTCTCCCACATAAGGGAGAGGCTGGGCCTGAAAAGCGGCGAAATACCCAGACGCTTCCGTCACGACGGGCACGGTGTGGAATAATCAGGGAGTGATGCCAGGAGCGTCACCCCTACTCCCCTGGAGGCGCGCATGCGGGCCACGTTCGTCCACACGGCGGATAATCATCTTGGCTATGAGCAGTATGGCGTGAAGGAGCGCTTCAATGATTTCGCGCGTGCCTTCCTGGCGGTGGTGGATGATGCCATCGCGCGCCAAGCGGATCTTTTCGTTGTCGCGGGCGACCTCTTCAACAAGCGCGCGATTGATGCCCTCACGCTGATACAGGCCCAGTCTGCCCTTCAGCGGCTTGCCGACGCGGGCATTCCCGCCGTGGCCATCGAGGGCAACCACGACCGCAGCTACTATCGCGATGGCGTCTCGTGGCTGCAATTCCTCTGCTGGCAAGGGTTACTGCGGCTGCTCAATCCCCTGGTGCGTGAGGGCGTGCCGCAGCTTACCCCCTGGGACCAGGAGGCGATGCGTGGCGCGTACCTGGATCTGCGCGATGGGAAGCTGCGCGTCTACGGTCTGCCGTGGTATGGCGCCAGCACCGCGCGTATCTTGGAGGGCTTCGCGCGCGAGCTGGCTGCCGCGCGTGCCGCGGAGGAGGCCGCGGGCGTGGAGTATCGCCTGCTGCTGCTCCACACCGGCGTTGAGGGCATCGTGCCCAACCTGCATGGCCTGCCGACACGCGCGCAATTCGAGCCGCTGCGCGGGCTGGTGGATTATGTCGCGCTCGGCCACGTCCATAAGCCCTATTGTATTGATGACTGGCTGCACAATCCAGGGTCCACCGAGACGTGGGGCGCCGAGGAGAGCGCCTGGGAGCGCGGCTACTATGTTGTCCAGGTGGAGACGGATGTGCCGCCCGGCGCGCCACGCCATGCCGCCGCGCATATCATCAATCCACGCCGGCCTTTCATTCGCCTGCTCTTCAAAGTGGATGGCCTGACCAGCCCTGAAGCCCTCTATGAGCACTTCGAGCGCTTCTGCCGCGCGGAGGCACGGGGACAGGGGGGCGACGGCCCGGTGCGCGCGGGCCTGGAACCGGTGGTAGATGTTGGCCTGGTGGGTGTGCTGGCCTTCGACGCGGGCGCGTGGGAGCGGGCGAAGCTGGAGGAGTGTGTGAAGCGGCACTTCGCCCCACTGGTGGTGCGCCTGCACGATGGCACGCGCGACACCGAGTATGATCCCCAGGGCGACGAGGCGGGCGATGGACGCGACCGCTCGACGTGGCACCAACTGGAGCTGGCGATCTTTCAGGAGCTGATGGCGCGCGATGCCCGCTATCAGCCCAACGCGGCGCGCTGGGCGCAGGTGCTGGCCGAGGTGAAGCAGATGGCGCTCGGCGGCGAGGATCCCGCCAGTATCGCGCACCTGTTGCGCACGGCCCGCGCCATCACCTAATCGCCCTTTCCCCACGCGGATGGGCTACGGGCGCGGATGGGCTACGGGCGCGGATGGGCTAC
>JADMIN010000772.1 GCA_015478575.1 Ktedonobacterales bacterium
CAGTTCACCTCGATGATGTTCTGCTGCGCTGGCTCGACCATCAGGCGGCTATCATAGGTCGCCGCCACGTCCAGCGCGAAGCGGAGCGCCTCGCGGTCGTCGGCGCGCGAGACGCCAATACTGGAGCCGAGCGAGACCGGTTTGACGAAGACAGGATAGCCAAAGCGCCCCTCCACATCCGCGATCACCGCCTCCGTCTCACGTTCCCATCGTGCGCGGCTCACCGCCAGATCATCGAGCACCGGCACGCCCGCGCTGCGCAGGACGACCTTTGCCAGGAGCTTATCCATACCCACCGCCGAGGCGGCGACGCCGGAACCGACATAGGGCAGATCGGCCAACTCGAACAGCCCCTGGAGGCTGCCATCTTCGCCATGCGAGCCGTGGATGAGGGGGAACGCGATATCAATCGGCTCCAGCGTGGGGGGTGGCTGGCCAGCGCGCCCGCCGAGCCATCCCCGGCGCTCCGGCGCGGGTGGGCGCAGAATGCCTGGCTGGGGAGCATTGGGGCTAAAGACCACTGGCTCGGCCAGCGTTTCTAGGCGCGCGAGATCGCCATACTGCTTTAAGTCCATCAGCGCATCACCGGTAAACCATTGTCCCAACTTGGTGATATAGATGGGAAGCGGCAGATAGCGATCGGTCGGGAGCGCCGCCATCGCTTGATGTGCCGTCAACACGGAGACTTCATGCTCGACGGAGCGCCCACCAAAGATCATGGCAACACGGAGAGCCGGCATCACACACTCCTCATCGAAAACGACTGGACTCGCGGCGATCGCGCACGCGCGCGACGCTCTTCCCCTAAGAGGAGCCTACCCCAAAGTAGCGCACACCGGCGCGCGCGGCGCAAGCGCCGCTGCCGGCTCCCAGGCAAAGAAGTCGCCCTGTTATCGTAACATGGAGGGACGCGAAGACCAAAGCCACCTGAACTTCTGGATTCACCGTCCAAGGGCGCTTCTGGCTGCTTTCTCGCCCGCGATCACCCGTGAGCGTATGACTATTGCCGCTGACTTCAACCTATGGTATCCTCGCTCCGTACCTATCACCGAAGCAAACAACATTGGGACGATCAACATTGGGACGATCCGCGCGGTGCGGGCTGGGCAGCCTCCGGGGCTGCGAAGAGAAGGGGCGGTGGATCATGGCTAGTGAGCATTCTCCGGGCATGCCGCCCTCTCCGTTAGAGCCACCACCCGGCGGCGAGGAGTGGCCACGCGCCTATCCATCGCGCCCGCCAACGGGTCCGTATCCACCGTATCCCGCCGTTCCCTACATCCCCCCGATGCAACAGGTGCCGAAGGGACGGCGCGGCGGCGTGCCCTGGTACGTATGGGTGATCGGGGGGTGCCTGGGGCTGCTGGTGCTGCTCGTGATCGCCTGTGTCGTCTTCGCGGGCGTCTTCACCGGCATCGCCATCAAATACTCCCGTCAGGTGGCCGTGACTGATACGACCGCGCAGACGCTTCCGAAGCATGGCGTGCCCACGCTCGACATCCGCGATTCCTACGCCACCGTCACACTCCAGCAGGGCAGCGGCAAGCAGGTGAC
>JADMIN010000066.1 GCA_015478575.1 Ktedonobacterales bacterium
CCGCGCTCCTGGCGAAAGCGCTCTAGGATGGCGCGCGCCTCAGGAGTCGCCTCATCGGGATCGAGCGGGGGGATACGGGGCATGCGCTCATCCTTTCACACCCGCGGTGACGGCGACCGCGCCTCCGTGGCCTGATGACCGCGCACCTGTTGGCAGGCCATTGGGAACAGCATAGCGCGCGGCATCCTCCCATTTGAAGGGAGGGAGGCCCACATGCGGGCGACGCGGATGCTACCCATCTCGATTATACTGCGATTATACCGCGCACAAGCGTGATGCTGGTCCGCTCACGCCCCAGCGAAGAGAAAGAGAGACATGTGGCATGTCAGAGGGGCCAACGTTGGCCGCCGATCCCGTGCGCTGGGGCGTGCTCAGCACGGCGAATATCGGCGTGAAAGAGGTGATTCCCGCGCTCATCGCCTCGCATAATAGCGAGTTGGTGGCAGTCGCCAGCCGCGAGGTCGCCCGTGCCCAAGGGATGGCCGCGCGTACGCCTCGCACGCGCATCTATGGCAGCTACGAGGCGCTGCTGGCAGATGCCGAGGTCGAGGCGGTCTACATTCCCCTGCCGAACGCCCTGCACGCCGAGTGGACCATCCGAGCCGCCGAACATGGCAAGCACGTGCTCTGTGAGAAGCCACTCGGCATGACCGCCGATGAGGTGCGGCGCATGATCGCGGCCAGCCAGGCCAACGGCGTGCTGCTGATGGAGGCGTTCATGTACCGCTTCCACCCGCGGATCCAGTGGGCGCTAGCGCAACTCGCCGCCGGGCGTGTGGGCGCGCCGCGTTTCGTGCGCGCCACCTTTGCCTTCGATATCCGCGGTCGCCCCGAGAATATCCGGCTGAAGGCGGCACTGGCCGGTGGCTCACTGGTGGATGTCGGCTGCTATCCGCTCAATTTCGCCTGTGCGGTCTTTGGGGGAGCGCCACGCACGGTAGCGGCGCGCGTGGACGTGTCGGAGGAGAGCGAGGTGGAGCGGACCGCCGCCGCCGTGCTGGATTTCGGCGCGGGACGATGGGCGATGATTGATGGCAGTTTCACGTTGCCCTGGCACCAACACGCCGAGGTGATCGGCGAACGCGGACGCCTGCTCTTGCCGCGCCCGTTCACGCCAGGGCAGGCCGAGACGATTGCGCGCGTTGAGGTGGAGGATGAGGTGATCGAGCGGCGCTTCCCCGCTGTGCGGCAGTACCAATTGGAGGTCGAGCACTTCGCCGCGTGCGTGCGCTCTGGCGCGCCAGTGGCGCTGCCCCCGGAGGAGGCGCTGGCCCAAGCCGCGGCCACCGAAGAGATCTACCGCGCCGCGAGCTACCGCTGGCCGAGGTAAGGAGGAAGTGGCGCCCTTATCCGCGTCACACGACCCTTGGTATTCTCCGCGAGACACGCGGCCAAGCGCCGCATTCTTCGCCGTTCCATGCCGCGCTAGGGCAGGCGCGGCTCAAAGCGACGGTAGATGGCGCGGCAGCGCGCGGTGGCGCGCCCATTAGCATCGCGGCAGACGCCCTCCACAAAGACGAGCTGCTTGCCTCCGCTCACGACGCCCGCCTCGAACGTAAGCGGTGCGTCATAGGCGGGATACTCGAAGGTGACATCCAGCGTCACGGTCACTTGCGGGCGGGTGCCGTGGGCCAGTGAGGCGACCGCCGCTCCGGTCACGATATCAAAGATGTAGGCCTGGACAGCGCCCGTGACCGCGCGGCCTCCCACGCCCGCGCCGCGGTGGTGCGCCCCTGGCTCGAAGGTGACGGTAGCATGGCCGTCGGCGCTCTCGGTGATGCGCGCGCCCATCCAGCTCACCATATCCATCTGGTTCCAGTATTCGTAGAATTGGGGCGTCCCCCGCTTATCCTCGTCCGCCACAACTTTCCCTTTCGGCTGGCTCCACACTTTGGTTTGGCCTCATCGGTCAGGCCTCATCGGTCAGGCCTCATCGGTCAGGCCTCATCGGCCCCTGGCGTGTCGAGGAAGCGGGTGAGCAACGCTTCTACCTCGGTCAAATTGAAGGGCTTGGGCAGCACCGCATCGGCCCCCGCCTGATGTGCCTCGTACAGGCCGCCGGCGGTCATCAGCACGATCGGCGGCGGAGCGATGCCCGCGGCGGCCGCATCGGCCCGCAGGATCTTGATCAGCGAGGCGCCATCCAGCCGCGGCATCATCAGGTCGGTGAAGATGAGCGCGGGGCGCTCGGCGCGCGCGAGCGCGAGGGCCGCTTCGCCATGCTTGGCGATCACGGTCCGATGCCCGGCTGCCTCGATGATCATCGCGAGCGCCTCCGCGATCGGCGCCTCATCATCGGCGATCAGCACGAGTTTGGGTTCTCGACGCACTTGCTGATCATCCGAAGTTTCCATGGGCGCAGGCTCCTGTATGGCGCGACGGCCAGAGAGAGGCTCTCTCCCGATAGGGATCTCTATACGGTCTAGGGTGCGGACTCAGGTGAGACGGCTGCATGTGATGATGGTCCTTCATCGGTGGAATGCTCCCCATGCCTCGCGGCTGGTACGTCATCGCGCTGGAAGAGGCCGAGCAGTTCAATGCCTTGTGGTGCGCGAATCGCAAACTCGTGCAGCAGGGAATCGTGTGCGGAGAAGCGCATCTTGATGACCGAGAAGACGCGATGGAGTTTGGCCTGGTATTCGAGTTGCTGGAGCAGAAGGACGTTCTCCGCCAGCACCGAGATCGGACCCGCGGAAAGATCCAACTCCGTCGCGACGGTCGCGCGCAATTCCTTGATGAAGAGGGCGGTGACGTCACGTTGGTGCAGCGCCTCGATCAGCGCGGCCAGATAGTCGTTGGTGCGTCGCGGATCACCACGGATGAGCGTACTCTCTATCTCGAGAATGCTATCCACCACGAGGCGCCGCGCGCCCGTACGGTCCAGCGCGGCCAGCAGCGCATCCGCCACGATGTCCACCTTCATCTCCACTGGTGCCCAGCGCTGCAAGGTCAGATGACCACCCGGCAGGATCTCCGTGGCGAACGCGCTCCCTAGATCGAAGGCACTGGCCTTTTGTAGCAGACGGCGCTGGTTTTCGCGGAAGCCGAGGAAGACGGTCGGCTCTCCGGCGCGCACGCCAGCGATAGCGAAGTGGAGCGCGAGCAGCGTCTTGCCGGTGCCCAGGCTGCCGATAACCAGCGTGCTCGTGCCGCGGGTGATGCCGCCATCCAGCACCGCGTCGAGTTCGGCTAGCCCGAAGGTGGCTTTCTCCATTGGCGGGTCGTCCTCAGCGGGGGCGGCTGGGTCGCGCGCGAATTCGACGAGTGGCGGCTCCGGCTCGATCGCCTCAGGGCGTGGGGTGACACGCGACTCGAGCCGGGGGAAGACAATCACGCCCAGCGCGTTGAGCGCGAGCGCATGTAAACCCGCCAGCGGCTCTACGCCGCGCGCTTTGATGACCTCGATGCCCCGGCGCTGGAGCACGCCCTCCAAGCTGTAGTGCAGGCCGATGATGATATCGCCGGTGGTTGCTTCGGGAAAGAACTGCGGATCGCGCGGGTCCGCCTCGCTGGTGATGATGGTGGTCGCGCCAAGTGCGCTGAGCATGGTGCCGACGTCATAGAGGAACTGCCGCGCGGCCTGGAGATCCACGTCCGTGCCCCGCACACCGCGAAAGCCATCCAGCACGACGAGATCGGCGTGGGTCTGGCGCGCCATAGCGATCAGCTCGTCGCCCGTGGCCTGCAAGCCCGAAGGCAGGAATTGCTCCAGACTCAGAAACGTAATCGCATTGCCTACCAAGTCATCCTCGTAGAAGCCGAACGTGCGCAGGTGCGCCAAGAGTTTGCTCGTCGGCTCTGAGATGGCGGTGACGACGACCGCGCGCCGTCCGGCATGCGCCGTGGCAAAGGCCATCTGATTGGCTAGCGTGGTCTTGCCGCTGCCCGGTGGCCCAATGACGATCACCAGCGCGCCACGTGGCAGACCACCTCCCAGCACGGAATCCAGATTCGGCACGCCGGTCTGGTCAATGGGTGGCCCGCCGGGCGGTCGTTGCTCGCCCGATTTTCCAAGATTCGAAGTGCCCACGGCTCACCTCTCCCTCGCCACGCAGCAGCACCTGGCAATAGTGTCCGACGACTGTGTCCCGGCGAATCCATATAAAGCATGTGCTGGCAGCAGAAAGTGTTCCAGTGTTGGCCTTTTCCGGCCAACCTCACGTACGCTCTAAGCATACCATCGTTGTATAGCGGGCGCGTGTCGGCGCTTACCCGGCGTGCCCGCATGCCTGCCCCTATGGTCCCAGTGGTTTGCCCCTCCAGGCCTCGCCCACATACCATTGACTGCATACCATCGTGACCGCACACCATTGACAGCATCCGTGGCGCGCGTCTGTGGCGCGCGTGGGTGCGCCAGATGCGCGCTCACCGCGGAAACCGGGCGTTTAGGGCTGGCGCTTGGCGCCGAACTCATGTAGAGTAGTAGGGGTGTCCGGGTGCGTGGGTGCCCAGATGGTGGAGATGATAGCGCCGCGGGCTGGGGCAAGGCGCGGTGTGACGCGCGGGTAAGGCGCCGCTGTTCGGCACACGGGGCTGTCGTGATGTGGTGAAGGCGCTTGGTGAAGGCGTGTGTGGCGAGGGGAGGTTGGCATGGGTAGGGATTCCCGCGGCGGCTACCGTGACTACGATGAGCGTGATGGCCCCGACCGCACGCCGCCGCGCGGCACGCGCTCAGGCTCAGGCTCAGGCTCAGGCCCCTCACGTGGTGGGCCGCCGCGCGGCGGCCAGACGCCGCCCTCGCGTCCCGGCCCCAGTTCGCGCTTTGGCCAGGCCAACGGCAATGGACGTGGCACCCCAGCCTCCGATCCGCGCGGCAATGGACGCGCGGGCAGCGGCCCCCGTTCGGCCCGCGCCGAAGCGGCCCGCCGCCGCCCCCCACAGCGAGATGAGAGCGCCGCCTACGAGGCACCACCACCGCGCACGGGCCGCAGCCGCCGCAGCGTCAGCCTGATGGCGCGCGATCTCTCGCGGGCGATGTCGCGCCAGCTCGGCGCGATGGTGCGGGGGACCGAGCGCGCGGTGCGCCGGAGCGCGGGGCCACGCCGCGCGGATCGTGCCGCCTTCGCTGGGTCCTTCCCGGCAGGCGAACTGCCGACCGAGTTGACACCCCAACCGTACCGCCGCTCGCGCATCCGCATGCGCGCGCGCAAGTGGCGTATGCGGCGCGTCCCACCTAATCCCATCAAATACTTCATCATGCTGGGCGCCGTGGCGATGCTCGTCGTCACCCTCCTGGGCGCGAGCGGGGCAGGCACGATCTACGCCATCAGCTACTACAACCAGCGCGTGCCCCAGATCCAGGCGCTGGCTGCCAACCTCCAGGGCGGCCAAAGCTCGGTGATCTACGACCGCAACGGCAAGATCCTCTACACCGTGAAGGATGGCAATAGCAGCTTCAACTACTACGTGCCGCTCTCACAGGTCAGCACCAAGCTGCGCAACGCGACGATTGATACCGAGGACCACTCCTTCTACTCGTCCGCCAACATCGGTATTGATTTCCAGAGCCTCCTGCGTGCGGGCCTGCGCGACGCCTCGGATGGTGGCGCGCAGCAAGGTGGCTCGACGATCACCCAGCAGTTGGTCAAGAACCTCGTGTTGGAGAATCGCAGCAAAGTCATCGCCCGTAAGCTCAACGAGGCAATCCTGGCTGTCGGTGTCACCCTGAACTATAACAAAGACCAGATTCTGGAGATGTACCTCAACAGTATTGACTACGGTGACCAGAATCAAGGCATCGAGGCAGCGGCACGCAACTTCTTTGGTCTGACGGCCAAGACCCTCCCTGATGGCACCTATCTGACCGCCAACCAGCAACTGGACTGGGCACAGGCGGCGATCCTCTCTGGCCTGCCGAACGCGCCGACCTACTACCTACCGCGTCAGTATTCGTGCGCGACGACCTGCCCGGATACCAAGTGGGCCAATCCCTGCGTCGGCGACCCGCGCAACGCGAACTGCATGCCGAGTGATAACTATGATAACGGGACCGATGGGCATGAATGGCTGGTGTGGCGGCGCGCGCGGCTGGTGCTGGATAACCTGCTGAAGTATAACGACATCAACCAAGCCGATCATGATAAAGCGGTGCAAGAGGTCCACGATATCTTGCAGCAGCACAAGGTCCTGCGCTGGGCGGGGCTGCGCAACGGCAACGTGGTGGATACCACGAAGAACGCGCCGCACTTTGTGGATTATTTGCTCGGCAGCGTGTTGCCCAAAGAGTTCGGGATTGATCCGAGCGCCCTGCCGCGCGCCGGCCTCAAGATCTATACCACGCTCGACCTGGACCTAGATACCTACGCGCAGCAGCGGCTCAAGTATTACATTCAGGGCGATGCGAACGGCTATTTCACCAACTCCTGGTACTGCGGCTCACCTATACCACCGATCAACGGCTGTCCCAATGCGGCGCTCGGCAACGCCTGGAACGTGCATAATGGCGCCTTCACGGCGATTGACCCGAACACGGGCGATATTCTGGCGATGGTCGGCTCGGTGGACTATGGCAGTAAAGACCCGCAAGTGCAGGGCTACAACAATATCGCCACGGCGCTGCGTTCGATGGGATCCTCGACGAAAGCGCTCGTCTACGCCACCGCCTTCCAGATGGGGTGGAATCCCAGCATCATGCTCCAGGACAAGACGATCTGCTTCCCCAATCCCGCGGTGGACCCCAGCACCAACAAGCCAATTGTCACCAACGACTTCGCGCCCGCCTGCAAGGGCTGGTACTCGCCGACCAACTATACGCAGCAGAGCTTCTCAGGCGTGGCCCCTATTCGGCCCCTGTTAGCCAACTCCCTCAACATTCCGGCGACCGAGGCCATGAGCTTTGTGGGATCGACCGCCGTGACGGCGAGCGCGTTCCTGGCCATGACGCGGCGTCTGGGCATCACCACCCTCTCAGCCGAGCGCATGGGTCCCTCCACGGCACTCGGCTCACAGGAGATTCCGCTCTTGCAACTCACTGGCGCCTACGCCACCTTCGCGGCCAGCGGTGTGCGCCATCCTTACCGCTCCATCCTGCGCATCGAGGACCATCTGGGCAACGTCCTCTACCAGGCGCCACCCGCGCCGGCGGGCCAGCAGGTCATGAGTCCCCAGACAACGTACGAGCTGACCTCGATCCTGACCGATAATCAGGCGCGCCTCCCCGACTTCGGCTATTACAATCCGCTCTACTTCGACTATAAGACGGTGGGGGTGCCGGATCATCCTGGCTTCCAGATCGCGGCGAAGACCGGCACGTCGGAAGGTGTGGGTGGGCCAAACGACATTGTGACGATGGGCTACTCACCCTACTTAGCCGTAGGCGTCTGGTTTGGCAATACCGACGGCAAGGACCCGCTGAAACCGGGCATCATTGGTATCGCGGGCGCTGGCTATGTCTTCCATGATGTGATGGATTGGGCGATCACGCGGTATCGCTGGCCAGAGGGCAGCAAGTTCCCGATTCCGGCTGGGATGGCGCGCGGCCAGTTCAACTGCGCGACGGGGCTGGCGCCCTACAAGAGCGCGAAGCCAGAGAACTGCCCCTTCAAGCCGCAATTCCCGAAGGTGCCCGCGACCAACATCTACCAGGGCTTCAACGACTATGGGGACAAGGCGTACGCACCCAACATTGATTGGTACATCCAAGGGCAGGCGCCGCTGCAATCGTGAACCCGCTTGGCTTGAGGCAACGGTGACCGAGTGGGGCGAGGGCGCCCCCCAGGCAAGCATGAGGAAGGCCGTGGGGTCGGCAGAGAGGCTGGCCCCACGGCTTTAGGGCCGATCCAATTCTGATTGCTGATTGGAAAGGGTTTCTCACTTTAAACGGTCGTATCAATTGGAGCGGCATGTCTGATGGGAAGCGCATTTCGTTCGGAATCTTGTATGGTATCTTTAGCCCGCTTCCGCTTGTCTTGTAGCTTATCCAAATAGCTTGATACACGTCTCCTCCGCCAGCAGTGGTGCCCCAGGAAGCACGCCAGTAGATGCCTGATGGCGACTTGGGTACGTTGAAGCAGAAGCCCACATTTCGCAGTTTGGCGCACCAACCTATTGGAAAAAGTAGAGGAACAGCTCTCATACTCTTCGTACAGAGTCAACGCGTGAACTGCCCAGGCAGAGAACCAGCGAGAGAGGGCGAGTGACATGTCAACGCAAAGCAACGACAGTCGTGCCCAGCCCGAACGGGAGGCTAGTCCGCAAGAGAAGCAAACGGCCCTGTTCCAGCGGCTCATTCCCATCCTCTTCGTCGCTGACGTGCAGGCCGAACGGGACTTCTACGTCAGCCTGGGGTTCACCGTCACCTACCAGGGAACCGAGTTCCCGGACTTCATTGCGCTGGGTCTTGGCTCCATTGAGTTCGGGATCTCGCGCCGGGAGGACTTTAGCGCGGACCTCCCCGACCGTGTCCTTACCTGGCAATTTGGCGTCACGGATATCGAGATGAGCAAGCAACAGTTGACTGCAGGAGGTGTCGCCTTCCGCGAGGAATGGGTCACCCCACGCGAGGATTGGAAGTATTGCGTGCTGCACGCCCGCACCCCCAACGGCTATCACCTCCTGCTAGAGGGACCGGGAGAGTAAGGGGTTAGCGGGAGCGGCCGTGGTGGATGCTCACCAGGCATGACTCCCTTAACGCACCCGGTCATCTCACCCGGTCATCTGCGACCAAATAGCTGCGTTCGTAGGCCGGCCCGAGCAAGCGTAGGACCTGGCGGTGCACTGCGCTGAGGCGTAAGACCTGGGTGTGGCGCGTGCCGTTAGGCAACGTCAGGTGGTGCAGATCAACGCCCTCGAAACACTGGAACAGCCAGCGCATCGTGGGCCGGGCCGTGGGCCGACGCAATTGGTCTGGCACGGTCTGCTCGGCCGCGCGCAAGCGCTGGCGCACGCGCACTTCAGCGAGGCGGTAGACCAACAAGCACAACACCATCACGAAGGCCAGCGGTAGTAGGTCAGGCAGACTCCGGATAGAGTGGCTGGCCAGCGAAGACCGTGT
>JADMIN010000773.1 GCA_015478575.1 Ktedonobacterales bacterium
GCGTAGCCGAGCGCCTGTGCCAGGCAGCCTTCGATCTGTCCTTCTACCTGCTGGCGGTTGATCGCCTGGCCCACATCGTGGACGCTGATGACGCGCGAGACGCGCACCTGGCCGGTGAGGGTGTTGACGTCGACCTCGACCGCTTGCGCGACGTATCCGTAGCAATAGTTGGGGCGACCGGCGCCCGTGAGTGGCGCCAGTGTGGTGGTGGCCGGCGGGCGGTACTGATAGGTCGCCTCAGCGGCATCGTCTTCGGTGGCGCTCCAGCGCTCGCGCGCGGCCAGCGCGGCCTCACGCACCGCGCGGCCACCCATCAGGGTCATACGCGAGGCGGAGGCACTGCCAGCGTTGGGGGCCGCGTCGCTGTCATCGCTGATCAGCTCGACCCGCTCAAGGGGCAGCCCCAGCGTCTCAGCGGCGATCTGGCGCAGGGCGAGGTGCGCGCCCTGGCCAACATCCGCGGCGCCGATGCGCACGCGGGCGCGCTCGAGCTCCGCTGTGCCGACCAACTCGACGGTGGCGGTGGCCTGTTCGGGATAGCCGAAGGAGTAGCCTACGTTTTTGATGCCACAGGCGATGCCGATGCCACGGCGCAGATGTGGCGCTGACGGCGGGGGATGTGGCGCGCCATAGCCCAGGCGGGCGCGGGCTTCCGCTACGCAACGCTCCAGCACGGGCAGGGCGCTGACGCCGGAGGGTAGCGGCTGTTGGGTCGGCTCGATGCTCCCCTCGCGGTAGAGGTTGCGGCGACGCATCTCGACGGGGTCGAGGCCCAGGGCGTGGGCTAGGCGCGTCACCATGATCTCACTGGCGAGGTGGGCCTGGGGGGCACCGAAGCCACGGAAGGCGCCGCAGGGGATATTGTGCGTATAGACGGCGTAGCCATCCACGCTGATGTTGGGCACCTCGTAGCAGCCGCTGGCGAAGAGGGTGGCGACCTTGGTGACCTCGACGCTGGTGGAGGCATAGGCGCCGCCATCGGCCAGCACCTCGGCTTCGACGGCGGTGATCGTGCCATCGCGACGCGCGCCCCAGCGGCAGCGGATGGCGATGGGGTGGCGTTTATGATGGGCGATCATGGATTCCTCGCGTGACCAGACGAGCGCGACTGGGCGACGCAGCTTCCACGCCGCCAGCGCGAGCAGGTGCTGGATCGAGAGGTCTTCGCGCCCGCCGAAGGCGCCGCCGATGGCGGCGTAGCGCACGATGACCTGATCTTCGGGTAGCCGGAGGATGGCGGCGATCTGGCGGCGGTCCTCGTGTAGCCATTGCCCGGCCGTCTCGACCACCACGCGGCCCGCATCATCCAGGAAGGCGACGCCGGCTTCGGGCTGGAGGAAGGCGTGTTCCTGCCAGGTGGTGGCGAACGTGCCATCCAGCACGACATCGGCCTCGGCGAAGCCGCGTGTCACGTTTCCCTTGCGGATGGGCAAGTGTAGTAGGACGTTGCTCGCGCGGTCGGCGTGGACGAGCGGGGCAGCGGGCGCCATCGCGGCGCGTGGATCAGTCACGGCGGGTAGATCGTCGTAGGCGACGGCCACGAGGCGCG
>JADMIN010000067.1 GCA_015478575.1 Ktedonobacterales bacterium
CACGACGGGATTGAGCACGTAGCCCAGCAGTCGCTGCACACGCCGAGGCCGCCGCAACGAGTAGCGTGCGGTGAAGGCGTAGATGGCGAAGATGAAGACGATCAGGCCCAGGCCGATGGCGATGGCGGCGCCACGGTGGGCCGTCTCTTCGCCGAAGATGATGAGGTCGAAGTTGCGGCCGGGGTTGGTCAGGAAGACCAGCGCCGTGTGGATAAGGATGAAGCCGAGCATGCCGAGCAGCCCGAGGAAGTGCAGGCTGCGCGCGCTCTGGCGCCCGCCGAAGAGCTTGGGATACCACGGCCAGCGCGCCTCGATGGCGGGTGACTGCGCGGCGGCGGTGACGATCAGGAACGGTGCGAGCAAGAAGACGACGCCGAAGTACGCCAGCTTTTGTAGGGGATCATAGATGCCACCGTTATAGAGCGATTGCGGCGGGACGTGGAAGGTCATGTAGTCCACCGCGACTTCCCAGGAGCGGGGAATGATAGACCAATCCGTCGGCACGAGGCGTCTCCACTCGCCGGTAATGAAGAGCAGGGCCACGTAGGCGACGCCACTGAGAATCCAGAAGATGGCGGCGAAGAAGTGCCAGATGCGCCCAAGGCCGAGGTTGTTGCCGCCTGGCTGGCCAAGCAGTCGCGGCACGTCAAGCTCCTGATCGAGCGAGGTCCAGGCCCGGTCGACGGGAATCTTCTTGCGGGTGAACTTGAGCCACTCGGTGCCGGGCGTGCAGTTATCATTCCAGTAGAGCCGAGGATAGGAGCCAAGAATCTGGATGCCACCACGGATGAGGTAGCCGATGAAGAAGGCGTTGATCCAGTGCAGCGAGCGCAGCCAGAGCGGAAAACTGAGTGCGGCATAGGTGCTGAGCGCGGCATAGGTGAGGTGCATGACGTTCCTCCGCCAAAAACGATCCCGCGCGGGGCGGGTTCCTCCGCCGTTTCACTGTCCTCCCGCTCCCGACGGGCGGGGCCATAGACGGTATGGGGTGGTGCGCGTGCTGGTGTGGGTGTTGGGATGCCGTCGGTTACGGCTATCAAGTTCCGTACCAGGGTCTGCCCTCCTGCCCTGTTATCCACCGCTTGGGGCGTCTCGCGGGCGAGCGCGCGCCTCATTGGCGGCTGGCCGGGGTAGCGTGGGGCGGCCAACTCTGGCACGCAAGATGCGAAAGCGAAGAAGGACGGCAAGCGACGTTGTAGGGAGTAGGGTCGGCCAACCCGGGGAGAGGATGCGCCACATGACGATACAAGATGACGGTCAGGTGCTCATCGTTGACGATGATCCAGATATTCGGCATGCCGTACGATCGGTGCTGGAAGAAGAGGGCTATCACGTCCAAGAAGCGCCCGATGGCGCCAAGGGCCTCAGGCTCCTCGCTCACAGTCACGCATCCATGGTGGCTCTGGTGGATTACCGCATGCCGACGATGGATGGCTACGAGATGCTCCAGAAGGTAACGCATGACGGGGCGGATTTGCAGCGCCATTCCTACGTACTGTTCACGGCGAACCGGGATCTCATTTCTCCCGCGTTCCTAAAGCTGCTGGCCTCGCATCACATCGAGATCGTTGAGAAGCCATTCAATATTGACGCCCTGCTGGGCACAATTGAGCACGCTCAAGAGCAATTGGCGCCACAAGCCTAGGCGCCAGTTCGCGCTTCCCAGCCACCGATAGGTTCACCCGGCGCCGTGGCCACCACCTCGGCGCCGACTGATACGGCTGCGCTGGCGCGGTACGGAGCCACGCCGCGCACCGCTTGGGCCAGTTGCTGGGTGATACCACGCTGGATGCGCTCCGCCCGCGGAAGGTCCCCTCCCAGCCAGCCGCCACCCGCCCCTTCCGCCACGCTCCGGCTCCACAGCGACGCACCTTGCCCATCGCCGCGCACCTCTGGCGAAGAGGGGAAATGGGAGTGGGTGACCCTGCTTCCCCACGCCGCAAGGCGGGTGTTGGAGGGCAGACCTTGTGGACGAGGGGGCGGCCTCCTCGCCTGGCGGAGTATAATCCAGCGAGCGGGAGCGCGGCGGCTCCATCGCTTCTGTTCTTCGCATCTGGAGGTGCAACTTACGATGGATCTGGAACTCCGCCCGATCACGGACGACGAATACATGACCTTTTCGAGCGTGGCTGGCGCGGCCTTCAGCACGCCGCCGACCGAGGCCGAGAGCGAGCGCTGGCGCGCGATGTTGGAACTCGACCGCAGCCTCGCCGCCTTCGCGAATGGGCAGATGGTGGGGACCGCTGGCGCCTTCTCCTTCGAGCTGACGCTGCCCGGCCTGACACGCATGCCGGTGGGGGGGGTGACGTGGGTGAGTGTCCTGCCGACGCACCGCCGCCAGGGCATCCTGACCCAGATGATGCGGCGCCAACTTGACGATGTGCGGGCGCGTGGCGAGCCGGCCGCCATCCTCTATGCCGCTGAGAGTGGGATCTATGAGCGCTTCGGCTATGGTCTGGCCACGAGCATGGTCCACCTCAGCATCGAGCGGCCCTATGGGCGCCTTGCCCGCGCGTGGGAGCCGACAGGCCAGGTGCGGCTGATCGAGCATGAGCGCGCGCTGGAGGTCTTCCCTGAACTCTACGAGCGCGTGCGGCTGCGCCAGCCCGGCGCCGTCAATCGCGTGGCCGTGCGCTGGAACGACTATTTGCACGCGCCGATGGAGCCGATGGACGGCTTTGGCCCACGCTTCTATGTACACTACGAATCGGCTCCCGGCGTCGTGGAAGGCGCGATGCACTACCGCGTCAAGCAGGATTGGGCGGATGGCCTATCGAGCAGCACGCTGCGGATTACCGAACTGATCGCGCTGACAGCGGAGGCACGGGCCGCACTGTGGAGCTATGCTTTTTGCGTGGACCTCATCCGCACCGTCGTCGCCCTTAGCCGCCCGGTGGATGACCCCGTGCGCTGGCTGCTGGCCGATCCCCGGCGGCTGCGCGTCACCGCGCTGCGGGACGAGGTCTGGCTACGGCTGCTGGATATTCCGGCCGCGCTGGCCACGCGGCGCTATACGGGCGCTGGCACGCTGGTCTTCGCGGTGGCTGATGCGTTCCTGGCTGGGACGGCGGGGAGCTATATGCTGGAGGCTGGCGCCGACGGCGCGGAGTGCCGACCGACGGCGGACGACGCTGATCTGGCGCTGGATGTCGCTGATCTGGGGGCGGCCTATCTGGGCGGGGTGAGCTTCAGCACACTGGCCCGCGCGGGCCGCGTGGTGGAGCTAAAGGATGGCGCCCTGGCGCGGGCCGACGCGCTCTTTGCCAGCGATCCCGCCCCGTACTGTGGGACGCCGTTCTGAAAGCCTCTCCCCTCTAGCAGTGGCCTAGTGTGGGGAGCGGAGCGGCCACAGGGCATAGGGGAGATGGCCACTCCCGCTCGTGGGGAAGCCGGATGGCATCAATGCGGCCGATGGCATCAATGCGGCATAGACATTGCGGGGTCTCGGCCCGAGAGTCCAGCGCGGTGTGGCTGCGCGGGAGGTGATGAAGCGATGGCGAACGGCGACGAGCGCGAGACCGACACGGCGGGGCAAGACGCCACAGGCGACACCGCGGGTGAGTATGATATGGAGGTCATGGATGTCCAGCAGGAGTCGGCGCGTGAGGGCTACCTCCCGCTGACATTCGTGACGAGCCGCGGTGATGTGGCGTGCCACTACTACGCCGTCACGGAGCCGAGACGCGCGGTGATCTGGGTCGGTGGCGTCGGCGGTGGCTTCGATTCGCCCGCCAACCAGTTGTATCCCCGTCTCTGCCGCGACCTTCAAGGAGAGGGAGTCGCGTCACTGCGCGTGCGCTACCGGCATCCCACCAACCTGGAGGAGTCGCTGTTGGATGTGTTGGCGGGCCTAGGCTGGCTGGAGAATGAGGGCGTGGAGGCGCTGGCGTTGGTCGGGCATTCGTTTGGCGGCGCGGTGGTGATTCAGGCGGGGACGGCCTCCGAGACAGTGCGAGGCGTGGTGACGTTGGCCGCGCAAGGCTATGGCGCGGATGCCGTGGCCGAGTTGGGGCCAGAATGCGGCCTCCTTCTGCTCCATGGCACGGCGGACACGGTGTTGCCGCCGGAAGGCTCACGCTTGATCTATCAGATGGCGCACGAGCCACGGCGGCTCATCCTCTATGATGGCGCGGGCCACAGTCTGGATGAGGCCGCCGATGAGGTGGAGCGAACGGTGCGCGCCTATCTCTTGGAGCGGCTGGCGTAGCGGTGTTGGCCCTCCCCGACCGAGGCCACCGCACCGCATCGCCCCACGCCTCACCTCGCCCCACGCCTCACCTCACACGACGTGCCGCCCGTCCCCCCGCTTGCGCGGTGCGGGAACGCCGCCGTTCATGACGCGCAACCGAGCGCGAGCAAGCGCTGGCGCGTGGCCTCCGCCTCCGGGCTGCCAAGCTGCTCGTAGATGGTCAACGCCTCACGGAAGCCAGCGCACGCGGCCTCATGCGCGCCCTCCACACGCTCCAGCTCGGCCAGCCACCAGCGTGCCTCAGCGACGAGTGATGGCTGCTGAACATACCGCGCCAGCCGCAATGCCTCGGTCAACTCCTCACGCGCCAGCGTCGCTTCTCCGGCCTGCAAATCGAGCGCACCCATATTCTGTAGTTCGGTGGATTGGGCCGCGAGATTGCCTTGCTGGCGGGCCAATTCCAGCGCCCGCAGAAAGCCGGGCCGCGCCTCATTCAGCAGGCCAGCATCGGCATCAAGAATAGCGAGGTCGTGCGTGGCCGTGAGTTCTTCCGCTTGGTCGCCAAGCTCTCGCGCCAAGCGCAGCACCTGCTCAGACCGCTCCCGCGCTTGCGCCGCGTTTCCCTCTTTGCGGTCACGCACAGCCAGGCCACGCAAGGCCCTCAGCTCCACTTCGCGATCACCCAGTTGGCGCGCCAGTTCTAACACGCGCTCGTACCCAGCCCGCGCCTTCTCTCGGTGTTCCCCCTCGGCGTCGAGGACGGCTATCGCCAAGACTTCATCACATTCCTCCCTGAGGTCGCCGAGTTGGCGCGCCAGGGCCAGCGCACGCTCGTACCCAGCACGGGCCTCCTCACGACGCCCGGTCAGCGACTGCATGACCGCCAATTCATGATAGGCCCACAGTTGCTCGCGCAGATCTCCCAACGCTCTTGCCGCGTCCAGTGCCCACGGCCGGGCGATGCGCGACTCATCGGCCCGCCCGCGTACGAACCAGTAGCGGTTGAGCGCGTGGGCCAGCGCAAGGACGCCAGCATGGTGGCCGTGGGCATGCGCCCAGGCCAGCGCGCCCATTAAGCCCGCCGCCTCAGCCTCCAGCGCATCCATGCCCGCATAGCCGCGATGGGCCTGCGCGTATTGGTACCAATAGGCAACCGCGGCATCGCCCAGCCGCTCGACCGTCGGGCGCGGCATCGCCTCGAGCTGCTCCTCGGCGTATTTGCGCAGCAGTGGGTGCAGGCGCAAGCGGCCGTTGGGCTGTGGATCAACCAGTGAAAGACCAACCAGGGCATCGAGATCACCATCTACTCGCTCGTCGCTGGCGCCCCCACCTGTCGTGGAGGATGGATCAGCCGCGACGTGAGCCAGTGCCTGGGCAGCAGCCCGTGGGAATGTGGCGCCCTCCAAGAGCGAGAGGCCCGCAAAGAGTCGCTGCTGCGTCGCCGAGAGGACCGCCCAGGAACGATCAAAGCGCGGGCGCACACTGCGCTGTTGCGCGGTCGCGGCATCGGCGGCGGTCGCGTGCATGGCGCCCGCCTCTAGGCCATCGTGCCGCACCTCGGCCACGATTTCCGCCAGCGAGCGTCGCTGCACACCCGCATAGGCGGCGGCAAGCTCCAAAGCCAGTGGCAAGCCACCCACCAGCGTCACCAGCGCGTTCAGGTCGTCGCGCTCGTCAGGTCGCGGGCGCGCGGGGTCTACCTGCCGCAGACGTTGCGTGAAGAGGCGCACGGCATCAGGATCGGGCAGCGGCTCCAGTTGGAGGGCGCGCACGCGAGCGGGGGCGACGGCTTGGCGTGCGGTGAGCAGCAACGTTGCCTGGCCTCCGGCCAGGGTATCGAGTACGGCCTCAGCCGACAGCCCCGGCTCGATATTGTCGAGCGCCAGCAGCAGGCGTGGGCGGTCGGGAACATGGAGCGCGGCACGCAGGGCGGTACGGCGCCGCTCGGCCTCGGGCAGTGCGGCCACCGCCTCGGCACCCAGGGCACGGGCGACGCGAGACCATAGCTCGCCAAGCCCCTCAGCGTCGGTCAGCCCCTCGCAAGAGATCCAGGCCGCGCCGCCGGGGAAGGCCGTGCGGTCGCCCGCCAGGCGCGCCACCGCCTCGGCGGCCAGGGCGGTCTTGCCAATACCCGCCAGTCCCTCCACGGCGAAGATGCCCACCGCGTCGGCGCTCGCGGCGTTGCCGTCCCTGGCGTTGGCCCCTTCGCGGAGCGCGGCCATAAGCCGCTCCAGCGCCTCATCGCGCCCGATGAGGCTGGCGGGTCGCGGTAGGCCGCTGGGCGAGACCACGCCCTCGGGCACAGCGGCGACGTTGGCGGCGGCACGCTGCCCAGCCCGCGCGGCAAACTGCGCGAACTCCTCACGCGCGGCCTGCCGCCCGGCCTCAGCGCCCGCGGCAGCGACGCCCGCTCGTTTGGCCGTCTCGACCTCCGCCTCATACTGGCGTTCAGCCCCCATCGCCAAGATGAAGAGGAGGCCGAGGAGCGCTAGCACCACGCCTGACGCCACCGGCTGGCCCTGGATCAGACTCCACAGCGCGCGCACCTGGGTGAACGCGGCATCCCTGAAACCCGCTGGGCCGACCGCGGCCAGCAGCAGGAGGATATTGGTCGCCAGCCCCAGCCCAACGAGCACGGCCAAGCCTTTATACGCCAGCAGGGGCCAACGCAGCGCGGGGTGGACGTGAGGAAGCCGGGCCAGTTGACGTGGCCGCTCGGCCGTCGCCACCGCACCGCCCTGGCGGGCGATTTCGTCGGGGATGTGCTCGGGTGCCTGGGCCATGCCGCCCTCCTCTGCTGTGTGTTCGCCTTCCCAGTGGGGGAAGAAGTTAGGGATTGGTGCCCGCGGCCGACCTATCTATCAGCCGTTACACGCAGGATACTCAAGATGGCGACGTTTGGCAAGCGCTGGACGAGCGAAGACCGCCATGTGCCGACGCACGCGCTGATCACAAGGACGCGCTGGTCGCTCACGCTCCCTTCCGTGTTATGATTCGGGGGTAAAATCGAGGCACCAGACCTCTATGAGAAGATGAGGGCCACATGGCACGGAGCACTTCCCGTTCCTCTTCCCCTCTCCGGCGCGACGGGGCGGATCAGAGAGCGGTATTTCCATTCCAGAAAGTCTTGATCGCCAATCGTGGCGAGATCGCGCTGCGCATCGTCCGCGCGTGCCGTGACCTGGGGTTGATCTCCGTCGCGGTCTATAGCGACGCTGACCGCGACGCGGCGCACGTTCGCCTGGCCGACGAGGCGGTTCACATCGGCGCGTCCCCCGCCGCGGAGAGCTATCTGCACATCGGTAAGATTCTCGACGCGGCCAAGCAGACTGGCGCGGGCGCCATCCACCCCGGCTATGGCTTTCTCTCGGAGAATGCCGATTTCGCTGATGCCTGTGTCGCCGCTGGGCTGGTCTTCGTTGGGCCACCGGGGCGCGTGATGCGCGCGATGGGCGAGAAGACCGCCGCGCGCCGTGTCGCTCAGGAGGCTGGCGTGCCGGTCGTGCCAGGCTTCGACGCCGGGCTGGAGGACGCGGCTGAGGCCGCGCGACTGGCCGAGCGGGTCGGCTACCCGATCATGCTGAAGGCGGCGGCGGGCGGCGGCGGCAAGGGCATCCGCTTCGTCCATCGCCCTGACGAGTTGGAGGCGGCGCTGCGACTGGCGCGCAGCGAGGCGCAGGGGGCATTCGGCGACAGCACCGTCTATCTGGAGAAGGCGATCATGCCCGCGCGGCACATCGAGGTGCAGATTCTCGGTGATACACATGGCAACATCGTCCACCTGGGCGAGCGCGAATGCTCAGTGCAGCGGCGCCATCAGAAGCTAATCGAGGAATCGCCCTCTGTTGCGCTCGATGACGCGCTGCGCGCGCGCTTCACCGAGGCGGCGGTGCGCCTGGGCCGCGCGGTGGGCTACGTCAACGCTGGCACGTGCGAGTTCCTGCTCGGCCCCGACGGTGGCTTCTATTTCCTCGAAGTCAACGCGCGCCTCCAGGTGGAGCATCCCGTCACGGAATTGGTCACGGGGCTGGACCTCGTGCGCGAGCAACTGCGCGTGGCGGCGGGCCTGCCCCTCAGCTTCCGCCAGGAGGAGGTGATCTTCCGTGGGCACGCCATCGAGGCGCGCATCACCGCCGAGGACCCACTCAACCGCTTTCTTCCCTCCTCTGGACGCATCGCGGCGCTGAGCCAACCGATGGGGCCGGGAGTGCGGCTGGATACGGGCCTCTCTGATGGCATGCGCATTCCCCTCTTCTATGATTCGCTGCTCGCCAAGCTCGTCTGCTGGGGGCAGACGCGCGAGGAGGCGGTGGCACGGCTGCGACGCGCGCTGGATGAATACACCATCGCGGGCGTGCGCACCACCATTCCCTTCGCGCAGTGGATTACGCGCCATCCCCGCTTCCTCAAGGGCGACCTCTCCACGGACTTCATCGCGGAAGAGTGGCATCCAGAGCGCTCGCCTGCCGCCCCGCTCAAGGAGGCGAGCGAGGTGGAGATGGACGCGGAGCAGGTGGCGGCGCTGGCCGCGGCGCTGCTGGCGCAGGATCTGGGGCAGGCGCGGGCACGCCGCCGCCACATCGGTGAGGCGGCCCGCGAGGATGGCTCGCGCTGGCGCTCCGCGGGGCGGCGCGCCGCGCTGGGCGGCGGCTCGTGACGCGGTTGTGCCGCTGTCCGGCCACAGGGGGGCACACAGGGGTGGAGAGGTCATGAGCAGGTGGCTATATAGTTGAGAGGTGGTCATAAATCAAAGCCACGCCGGCTTGTATGCTGGTGTGG
>JADMIN010000774.1 GCA_015478575.1 Ktedonobacterales bacterium
GGCATGCATGGTCGTTTGGCAGGCCCGCCAGGGCATCGGTCGCGGCGGGTGATGTGATGTGTGGCGCGGGCACCAAGGTATTCGCCGTCACCTCACCGGTGAGGCTGATCAGGGTCAGGCCGAGCGCCGCCACGACGAGAAAGCCAGTGCGTGCCGCGCATTTGCGCGCGGTCGCGGTTGTCATCCGTAAGCCAGCACGCGGAAAAGGCATCCGCGGGAATGTGGTCTCCATACCGTCTCTACCCTCCAAGCGTGATGGGGACACGCCCCCCCCACGCGCGCATGCGTTCGGTTCCACGCGCTACGCGCGTTGATTCCGCAAGACGAATACCGCCAGTCAGAGGCCGCGGAGGCACCCAGGTGGGCTATAGCGGGCTTCTGGAATGGGCGATAGTGGCGTGAGGGAGATGGCCTGCCCAGCGCGCGGCATCTCCGCATGAGCGCGCCCTGAATGAAGCGGCCAGCACCAGGCCCAACCGCCAGAAGCACCTCCAGCGTCGCCCCAGGTGGGCTATACTTCAGTGCGCCGCGAAGGCGTGGCGTCCGAAACCAGGGCGTCCGAAACCAGGGCGTCCGAAGGCACAACGGGTACGCGCCCGTGCGGTGTGGCGCGGTGACGTTCGGGGCGGCGACGAGGGAGGCATCACGTGAAGCGATATGGCACGCTGTTGGTGGGGCTACTGGTGGGGGTGAGTGTCGCGCTGGGGGCGTGCGGCGGTGGCACGAGCACCGCCGCGAATACCGTCACGGTCACGCTGAGCGAATATAAGATCACGTCCTCGCGGACGGCCTTCGTGGTGGGGACGCCCTATCACTTCGTCGTCCGGAACGCTGGCAAGAGCAGCCATGAATTCATGATCATGCCACCGGTCAGCGGCGACATGACGATGAATATGGGCAACATGGACAAGATGTCCCTCTATCACATTCCGCAGCCAGAGCTTTCGGCCAGCGCCACTCGCTCCTTCGATTTCACCTTCAAGGATGCCGCATCCGCTGGCAAGCTGGAGATGGCCTGCCATGTCGGCAATCATTACCAGTTAGGGATGCGTCTGCCCCTCTCGGTCACGAAATAGACGGGCGTGAAAGAGGGAGGGAGGCGCTGCCGCGCGCTCCATGCGCACGCGCGGCGCCCTCCCGGGCCGGGCCATCCATTCACCGCCCACAAGGCCTGCGCGCACGCGCCAGCGACCGTGGGCGGTGAGAGAGATGGGAAGCGTTAGATCTTCCGCACTGGGGCTGGGGCCGCCGACGCGGCCGCGGCCTGCTTGGGGCGTGGGCGGGCGGGCGCGAGGATGGCGAACGCCGCGCCGATCAGCAGTGCCAGCAGCCCCGGCGCGCCGACCTGGAACGGCTCGACCTTGGTGAAGCCACCCAAGACGACGACCGCGTTCAGCATGGCAAGGCTGTAGAGGAAGAAGGCCCAGGTCAACGCGATCACCCGGCCGGTCTCGCCGATGATGCGCACCGCCCGATGGATGATCTGGCCGTTCTGCTCCACGATCACCACCGCCGCGATGACCATGACCACCGCCAGCACCCCCAACC
>JADMIN010000068.1 GCA_015478575.1 Ktedonobacterales bacterium
TGCTCCTTTAATCTATTTTGCCCCCAAAGCTGTCTTGACTTTGGGGTACACTTCACCTCCATTCCACACCTGTCAGACAATCCTCTTGCAGGCGCCGTCGTCGTTTACTTCCTACATCAGGTGTGTTGGCGCGCTATGGCACCCGTGGCCGCTTCCTCCTGGGCAAGGCGCGCGGTCTGGTATAGTCGGGCGAGACCGCTCGTCCCTGACGCCGAGCCTGGGGGTGCTGCGTGTGCTGCCTGAGGCGCGCGGGCATCAGGTCAAGAACGTTAGCCCTGAGATGTGTGTTAGCGGACGATACAAGAACCACTGCTTACCCAAATCCTCAAGCACATTGGTCACGACAATTGTCTCGACCATACTAGCGGCGAGGTCTCGCTTGGCAAACTCGCTGAGATTGATGACGGTAACGAAGATATCTTCTCCCGCTTCCTGCCAGCGAAACAGAATGAAGGCAAAATCGGCGATGCATGCGATATCCACCAATTGGAAGTTCGCCTCCACTGGGTCAAGGTGAAGAGGTTGGGGCTCGCCAGATGCGGTGCGATTGGTATCCTTGGATGTACATGGTCGCCAGGCACTCGCGGGAGATGTGCCCGGCGTGGGAAGCGGCAGCGTTGGGGAAACGAAATTGGTCTCTTCGTCTGCTGAGGAGAGCGAGGAAGACCTACCGTGATCGGTGTGTGCTTGCTTTGTCTCGCTAACACGCACGAAGGAAGCGCGTAGGAGGGCAACTACTGACGCATAGTAGACATCCATGCCATCCCTCGGCTTTCGGCCTTTCATCTCCTTATCTGATCGCTGTGCCGCGTCCTCGTTCGTCATGTGGTCACCTCACAGTGTTGTGTTGACCCAACTAGGACATGTGGCCTCGTACGTCCCGTTGCCTGTTGTGCAGAATGCCGTGACAACACCCAATTCGTACTTATCTGGCGAGCCAGCGCCTGGTGTTCTCTGCTCGTACACCTTTACCCATTGGTCTACGTTTCCGTGAGAGCCAATATGGTATTCGAGATATTCATAGCGACCAGTGCTCGGTTGGTATAGCCCCTGGTTGTTGGCCACAGTAATCTCTACCGGACCGATATCGAGGCCATGCTGATCGTAGAAGTGAAAGTAGCCGAAGCCATTGTTATACAGATCATTATATCCTTCCCGGATCCATACACCATGACCAGTTAGGTCAACTGTGACAGACCAGCAGTTCCATATGCCGTCGGAGTAGCCGCTTGTGCCATTCGGGCAAGATCCTCCACCACCAATCACTACAGTGGGCGGCTTCACTTGAGCCGCTGAGCTTGTCTTGAACGCATGCCAACCCGAAGAGCGATCTGCGCTTGAGATTAAGAGAGAGGTGCGCTTCGGCTGTCGTGAGACCGCCTCCTCCTACCGCGCTGGCCTGTGCAACACTTGTCGCCATCGGTGGCACCAGTGTGAGCGCCAGACTGGCTAGCCCGGCCGCGATCACAAGCAAACGTTTTCGTCGCATGCTTATCCCCCTCCATTCCACACCTGTCAGACAATCCTCTTGCAGGCGCCGTCGTCGTTTACTTCCTACATCAGGTGGGGTCTGGGCGCAGGTGCCCTTCACCACCTTCTCCCTGTCGCACCCTGCCATCTCGCTTATGTGGCAATCCTAACATGGAATAATCGAGATGTCAACCTCCTATTGCGGTATAGGGTGTACTCCATTGTCGAGACAGCTTGAGGCGTGATGTCTAGCAAACTCTGGACAATCTCTCCCAGCACGTGAGTGCTCCTCCAAGCACACACGAGAAGGCGCTGTTCGGCGCTCGCTCTGGCATACTCTCACTCATTGAAAGATCACGCTTCTCCAGAGCACTGGTGCTCTTATGAAGAGCGAGAGGAGATCAGCACCAACATGAACATCACTATACGACAGCCAAGCGCCTTCGTAACTGCTCAGGAGGGGGTTGCGGGCAGATGATAGAGTAGAGGCATGGAAGAGCCCGCTCGGATCGTAGATGGGCAGAGCGCCTGCCAGGAGTTGCACGCGGCCTACCTGGCCCAAGGTTAGGAGTTGCGCGAGGCGCTGGGGCTGGTGGCGCAGTTGCGGGTGCGAGTGGCCGAATTGGAAGCGCGGCAGGCCAAGGACAGCCACAACAGCAGTAAGCCTCCGAGCAGCGATAGGTTGCGGCGTCGGCTGCGGCGGACCCGCTCGCCGAGCGGGAAGCGGCCCGGCGGGCAAGCGGGACATCGGCTGGCGCGCGTGGAGTCCCCCGGACGTGGTGGTGCGCCACGCGCCAGCGGTCTGCCCGCAGTGCCAGGCGTGCCTGGCGGGGCAGCCAGGCGCGGTGGTGGAGCGGCGCCAAGTGCATGCCCTGCCGCAGCTGCGGCTGGAGGTGACCGAGCACTAGGTAGAGCAGGGGCCGCTGCCCAGCGGCGGCGCGGGCCGAACAAAGCCCTCAGGCTCGCCGCTTGAGGGCAGAATCGCGATGGGGGGGGTGGATCGTTGCGGCTCCGGGACGTGGATTCGAACCACGGTTGACTGATCCAGAGTCAGCTGTCCTACCACTAGACGATCCCGGAATGCGGGCCGCGTGAGCGGCGGCAAAAGCATCATACCATAGTACGCTCCGCTTTGGCAAGAGCCTGAAGCGAGCGGCGGTTCCAGCAAAAGCAAGCGCCAGGTAGTGGACGGCGAAGTCGCCGCGCCAGCGCGCGAGATGCCTGGTGGTGATTGCGGAGCCGCGCTCACCCCTAGCTACCGAGGACATTCCGAGAAGCCGGTAAAATATCTGATTGACGTACGCGCGTAGACGTGCTACGGTCCTTACGGACCGCCCGGTTCGCACACGAGCCACTCCGCTCCTCTGAGAAAGACGGCATCCGCTGATCGGGAGAGAGGAGGGTGCATATTGCCGGGGCTTGATACACTGGGTATACCCCCTAGGAGGGGTAAACAGGCAGGCGCTCCGGCGGATGCCCTGGATAGCCGCACACAGCAAGAGGAGACACACATGGCAGATGGGAAGAAGGGACCGCGCGCGCACGTGCTGATTACGAGTCAGCGCGGCGCCAAGATGGTGCGCAAGCTCTCGATGACGAAGAGCCGCAAGCAGGTGGCGGGGCAGACACAGATCGGCCAGACGCCGCACTATATCGTCTATTCGGATGGCTCATCCGATGGTGATACCTCGGCCAAGAATGTGCTAGCCGTGTGCGAGGCCGATTACGCGGCGGTGCAGGGCTGGTTCGGCCTCGACCTGCCACCCGGCCAGGAGGGTGACGACCAGACGAATCCACGCACCGCGCTCCCCCTCCATGTCTCGATGGATTCACAGGCTGGCGGCGCCTATCACTACGGCTGCCCTGCCACCGATATCTACATCCAGCCACAGCCGGACTCGGCCTCTGGGCTGGTCGTGGCGGAGCTTGTCGAGATCTTTGAGGCGGCGATCAACAACGGCTGGGCCTGTGGCAACACCAACGGCGAGGGACTCTCGCGCGTGCTGGCGGTGGAGCGCAATAACACGCTGGCCTCCATTCTCGGCACGACGGCCAATACGTGGTGGAACAATGGCCACAAGGATTACGTCAACAATAACGACGCGAACGACCAGGATGAGCAGTCCAATGGCTGCGGCCCGCTCTTCCTCTACTACCTGCACAACCAGCTCAACTTCTCCTGGGAGCAGATCACCAAGGCCGGCGGTGCCACGCTCGGCGCATGCTATCAAAAGCTGACCGGTCAGGACCCCAACCAGGGTTTCCAGGACTTCCTGGGTCGCCTGGCGACCATTGATACAGGCAGCGGCCTCAACCTCCCCACGAGCGGGAATCCCTTCCCTATTGGCAGCACAGCTGCCCCACGCGATACCACACCCAGCTTCCCCAACATTACCGGCAGCGGCGGCACGATCGCGATGGTCGCGGTTGTCGCCCTAGTGGTGATTGGGGTGATCATCTTCCTCGTCATGCGTCGGTAGTGAATAGCCTCGGTAGCGAATAGCCTCATCCCCGCCCATGCGTGGCGAGGGAAAGGGAGCACAACAGGCTCTGCCTCGTGACAGCGGGGGCAGGGCCTGTCGCCTAGCGTGAAGACGGCGGAAGATGGGTCAGGGGCAACCAGGTGGCGTCGCGATGTTCGTGCCCACGTGGTAGCCCGCCGGTGGCTGGAGGCTGAAGCCGCCACCGGACACCTTCTCCGGCGCGAGGTATTCCAGCAGGGTGTAGCTCGCGCAGGCGGAGGTGGTGAATGGCGAGGTAGCCAACGGACCACCTGGCCGCGTACCCGGCGTGGGCGTGACCGTGATGGCCAGCACTTGGTCAGTGGAGATATCCACGTAGGCAAGCGTCGGCGCGGGGGCATTGACCAGTGCCATCAGGAAGGCCGACAGTCCACGGTAGGAGCCGAGGCCGCGATTCCAGAGGTAGCCCTGATCCGCCAGGGTGTTCGCGGAGTAGAAGTCGCGCAGAGCCTCGGTGCTCGGCAATGGCGTGAGGCCACCGATGCGGCTCGGCGCGCCGCTGATATACTCCTGGCTGGCTGGGATGATCTGGATCGCCTGCTGGCCACGAATGACGCTGGTGGTCAGCAGTGTGCCGTTCGCGCCATAGAGATCCACGCGCTGCTCGCGTTGGTCCGCTGAGGTATAGACCTCACGACGCCAGAGCAGCGCTCCGCCCGGAGTCGTCGCCTCTTCAGTGGTGTGCAACACACGCCCATCAACGCTGATAGGCAGAATCACCACGGGCTGATAGAACATGTCGAGCGAGAGGCTGATGAGCCGCAGGTTCGCGATGGCATCATCGGCGCTCGCCGTGACGGAGCAGGGCGCGGCATCCAGGGCAATGGTAAAAGCGCCACGATCCTGCCCGACGGCTGGCCGCTCAGAGGAGGCCAACAGATTGAGCGGGCGCCAAGGCCGATTGGTGAGTTGCCATGACAGGCGCGCATCAGGACTTCCTGGTGTATAGCCTATCCAGCCCAGGCCCTTGGGGGCCTCGCGCAGATGCACCTGGCAGACTGTGCCGGCGCTGAAGCGCCACGTCACATCCAAGTACGTTTGCTGGGGCTGTTGCGCGGTCGCATTCGCCTTCTCAGTACGGACACTGTCGAGTTGCGCGCTCGTCGGCAGATAGCTCGGCAAGACGGGGGTGAAAGACAGTTGGGAGGCAGAGCCAGCCACCGCCTGACGTGTCTGCTGCAGCACGGAGGCGAGCGACGCGGGCGTGGGAGTCGCGTTGCTGATCTGAGCGCCATAGGGACGGGTGCGTGCCCAGTCGAACGCGAGCAGCGCGAAACTGATGAGCAGCACCGCCGCGAGCGTTGGCGGCACGAGGGCAACCCAGCCCGCCCGCCTGGGCGCGGCGTAGGGGGAAGGCACACGCGAGGGCACACGCGAGGGCGCGCTGATGGCCGCGATGCGCCGCCGCGGGACGAGCGCGCGCCCTGAGCGGTGGAGCGGCTCGCGGGTGGCCTGGGGATCAGCTATCGCCGCCAGCACGCTATCGAGCACCGCTGGAGTGGGACGAGTCGGCGGGAGCGTGCGCAGGAGGTCATCCACCCGCCGATTGTCAGCCAGCCGTTGGGCGCATGCCTGGCAGTCGGCGACGTGTGCGGCGACGCGGGCGCGCAGTGGCTCGGCCAGCTCGCCATCGGCGAAGGCGGAAAGGTAGAGCGCGGCTTGCTGGCAGCGCAGCCAGGAGCGGGTGCTCATCGTCTCCCCTCTCCTTTCAGCTCATCGTAGTAGGTCGCGAAGAGGCTCCGCGCGCGGGTCAGGCGCACCGCCGCGGCGCCAGGACTGATTCCCAGGATGTCAGCAATCTCTCGGTAGCTTAAGCCTTGGACACTGTGCAAGAGCAGACATGTGGCATATTTTGCCGGCATGCTTCGTAGCGCCTGGCGAATATGGTCGCGCTCGGCCACGCCATCAATCATCGCCATGCTCCCTGGCTGCGGGATATCCTGGAAAGCTGGCTCCTCCTCGCGCCCGCCGATGGGGAGGGCAATGCCGAAGAGGCGCCGCTGCCGCGTGCGACGGCGGAGATGATCCATGCAGAGGTTGGTGGCGATCCGATAGAGCCACGAGCGTAGCCGAGCGGCATCGCGCAACTCGCAGAGGTGGCTATGCGCGCGGATGAAGACGTCTTGGGTGATATCATCCGCATCCTCCTGGTTGCCGAGCAGGTGGAAAGCATAGGAGTGGATGCGGGCGCTATACTCGGCGTAGACGGCCGTCAGTCGGGCCTCACTTGGAGCCTCGGTCGGCACCGCGGTCGGAAGCGCGAGGTCTTCATCCTGGTTCATACCAGTGACCACTCTGGCGCCGCGCGCCGACACCGCCGCGACGCCCGTAGGCACATCGCGCCTACGGGCGTATGGCCACTCCGCCGCATCCAGCATGGTCTCGCCTCTCCCCTGCCGACGGCGCGTCCGCCGCTGGCTCTAAGCGTATGACGCGCGGGTAGCACCGCATTTACAACGGTGCGCTCACCCGCGCCCGCACTGGCCTGGTGCGTGTCCAGGGAGAGTGGTAGGCGCATTCAGGCCCCCAGCAGCGCGGGCAGCCGCAGGGCGAGGCGCCTCTCGCCTTCGAGCCGAAGTCGGCGCGTCAGCAACGCCCAGCGCGCATCAAGCTTACGTCCGGCAATGCGTGCCCAATCCTCCACGTCGCAGCGCAGGGTGAGCGCGGGCGCCGAGGCGCTGCCCTGGTGTACGATAACGCGCGCGTCCTCCACGGCGAGATACCAGGGACGCGCGTTGGTGAAGGCCCATTGGATGGGGCCGGGCAGATCACGGGGAGGGCGCATGTTCGCCACGCGCTCCATGCCGTCGAAGAGCAGGGCCAGCACCTCATCGTTCACCTGGAGTGGCACGGTATCGCCGATGACGCCCGCCTCCAGCAGCACCAGCGAGCGGCGCGCCTGTTCCTCCACTGGCGCATCCACAGCGGTCTGCACGAGGCTGACAATCTCGGTGGGGGCGATGCCGATGCGCGTGAGTTTGGCCTCGAGCGAACGCAGGCCGAAGGCATAGATGTCGCGCAGTTCAAAGTCGAAGACGCGCACGTAGTCATGGTCGAAGTTGGGCGGCACAAAGACCGCGAGCGTCCAGGGGAGGACGCGCTCCAGCAGCGCGATCACCGCCTCGCGCGCGCGCGGCGAGGACGTGATCAGATCCTTCACGACTTGGAGGCCAAAGGCCATATGGCGGGCTTCATCGCGGGCGATGTTGGCCATGCCTTCGCTGAAGCCGGGCAACAGGCGCGTGGCGGCGAGGTAGGTGCGAATGAAGTGCTGTCCTGGATGCGCGAGCAGCCCTTCGATGACGATGTGATAGAGCGCGACGCACTGGGCATAGAGGACCAGGTCACGGGGATGACGGCGCAACTTGTCGGTGAGGCGGTCAAGCTCGTCGAAGACTTGGCGGAAACCGCGCGTGAGGTCAGGACGGGCGGCCTCCAGCGTACTGACGTAGTCGTGGCCATCGCCCGCAACCTCGCGCATGAAGCGGCTAAAGAAGACATGGTGGCGCGCCTCATCCACGATCTGAGTGGTGAGGAAGATACGCTGCTCCTGGGTGGGGGCAGCGGTCACAAAGGGCGCGAGTGTGCGCGCCACGGCATCTTCGCCATGCAGGAAGAGCGCGTAGTTCCAGCGGGCGGCGCGGCGTTGCGTCGGCGTGAAGCGTTCGTGCCAGTCGTGCGAATCGGTGGTGAAGTCCAGCCCGAGGGCGCTCCAGTTGTGCTCTTCCCAGAGGCGATAGAGCCGGGTGAAGTCAATCGTCGGCCCGGTCGCCTGGTCGAGATGAAAGTCGCTCTCGGTCATTGCCCGCTGGCCAGTCTCACGTGCCATAGCGCCACCTCCTGACCTCTCTCCTCAGCTCCCTTCCCCTAGCGGGGGAAAGGGGAGCGGAACGTAGACCTCGTTGGGTATCTCTTAGACCTCGTTGGGTATCTCTTAGACCTCGTTGGGTATCTCGATGAAGAAGGTCTCGATGCCGAAGCGCTGGCTCAGCAACGCACCCAGCGCCTGGATGCCGAAGCGCTCGGTGTTGTAGTGCCCGGCGGCGATGAAGTTCGCGCCCTCCTCTTGGGCGAGGGCCTGCGTGTCTTCAGCGACCTCGCCGGTGAGATAGGCATCGCAGCCGCGCTCGACCGCCTCCGTAAGGCTGCCGGGCGCGCCGCCCGTCACGACCGCGAGCCGACGCACCGCCCCTGGCCCATGATGATACACCCTGGGCGTGCCGCCCGCCAGAGACGCGATGCCCTCCACCAACGCGGCGAATGGCAGCGCTGCCTCGCGGACACCAATAGCGCCGACGTATTGGCCGTGGTAGGGAGCGAATTCGGTCGTCTCGATGGCGAAACCGAGCCGCCGTAGCCACTGGACGTTGTTGCCGATCTCGGCGTGCGCGTCCAGCGGCAAGTGGTAGCCGAGCAGCGTGATATCATGCTGGAAGAGGAGAACGAGCCGCCGCTTCAACCGGGCCAGGATGGGCCGCGCGTCGCGATCCAAGAAGAGGCCGTGGTGGGCGGCGATCAGGTCGGCGCCCCGCGCGGCGGCGGCCTCGAAGAGCGCCAGATTGGCACTGACGCCGAGCGCGACGCGACGCACCTCTGGCGCGCCGATCACCTGGAGGCCGTTGGGGCCGAGGTCACGGAAGCGCCCGATCTGAAGGTACTCATCGAGAAAGCGGACAATCTCATCGCGGCTGGCGCTGACCCGGCTGGCGCTGACGTGGGCGATGGCCGGTGGCGGCACGGGAGCCGTGACGGGGGCGGGATGATTGGCGGCGCGGCGGCGCGGCGCGCTGGAGGTGGAGGCCGCCGGCTGGCGTGGCCCCTCGTCCTTTGGCGGGAGCGCGGCGCGAGAGCGCCGACGGGCAGCGGCGCGCATCTGGCGCTTCTCCTCTGGTGTCACCGCGCGCGTAGTCGTGGGCGTGGGCGCGGCGAGCAGCGGGCCATTGGGCGGGGTGGCAA
>JADMIN010000069.1 GCA_015478575.1 Ktedonobacterales bacterium
ATCTTGCACGGGGGGCTTGCTCGCCAGTCTGCTCACCGATGTGCCGGGCAGTTCGGCGGCGTTCCGCGGCGGGCTGGTCTCCTACGCGACCGAGTTGAAGGCGCAATGGGGCGTGCCGCGCGACGTGCTGGAGACGTATGGCGTCATCAGCGGCGAGACCGCCCGCGCGATGGCCGAGGCCGCGCGCGCGCGCCTGGGCGCGGATGTGGGCATCGGCATCACGGGTGTCGCTGGCCCTGACGAGCAAGAGGGGCGGCCTGTGGGCACCGTGCATCTCGCCGTCGCCGCGCCGCATGGGGCGCGTGCTACCAGCCAGCACTTCATCGGCGGCAGGAGCGAGATCAAGTGGCGCGCGGCCATGACCGCGCTGAACCTGCTGCGGCTCGCGCTGCTGGAGCCGCGGTGAAACAGCGCGGTGAAGGGGTGCCGTCGTGTTAGGGGCGCCGCATTGTCAGGGTGTAGGTGTTGCCCAGGCTATCTCGCACCGTCACGCTCGTGGGCAGCGCTTGGCAGGGAGTTGAGGAGGCTTGAATACGCAGCGTATCAGAATGACTAGGCGAGATCCCTGGTGACATATCGCTCGGCCACGTCTGTTTCAGGTTGTTGAGATTGACCAGGTGAAACGTATAGCCTGGGATCTGCGGCGGCTGCCACTCCCATCCGACGGTGGTCGTCGCGCCGTTGGTGATGATCAGGGTAGCGGTGCAGCCAGTGCCATATGGATACAAGTTGAGCGGCGAAGGCGAGAACGTCAGCGGCACCGAGGGCGATGGGCTTGGCGACGGTGTCGGCGGTGTCGCCGTGGGCGTGGGGGAAGGATCTGGCGTGGGTGTCGCGACGCTAATCACGCCGATGGTCACCGTGCCCACCGTCATCGTCGGGAAGCCCAGTCCGCCGCCACCAGCACCGCTGGTGCGTGAGGCGGTCGGCGACGGCTGATGCCGTATGGGTGGCAGCGCATCTCCAGTTCCACCGGCACTGACGCCCCCCACGACACGCAGCAGGCTCGCGCTGCCCAAGCCACCAACGAGCAGCACGACAGCCAATCCTAGCACCAGCCAGATGCGCCCATGCTCCGTCCGCGAGCGGTACCGCGTTTCCCAGATCGCCGCTTGCCGCGTCGTGGTGGGGGCGCCCGTGCTCAGCGGCCGGCCTTGCGCCGCCAGGAGCGGCACCGTCACCGCATCCGTGTCGCCTGGCGTGTCGCGTGGCGTGTGAGGATCGCGCGGGAGGAGGCTGGGATGGGTGAAGCGGCGGGTCGCGCGCGCGCCCGCCACCGCCCGCAGCCGGCCGGTCACGCCTTCGCTCTCAGCCAGCGCCTGGCGTAGCGCGAGGGCAAAACTCCGTGCATTGGGATAGCGCTCGTCAGGGCCAAACGCCATCGCCCGCAGCACCACATGCTCCAGCGCCGGCCAGATCGCGGGATTGCGCGCGGAGGGAGGTGTAATGGGGGCGGTGAGCACCAGCGCGGCCACCTCATAGGGGGAAGGCGCATCGTGGGGCACGACGCCCGTCAACAGTTCGTAGAGCACGGCGCCGAGCGCGTAGATATCCGCGCGCTGGTCCACATTGCCGCCGCGCAACTGCTCTGGCGCCATATACTCTGGTGTCCCCACCGGCAGGCCGGTCGCCGCCAACGTCTGCAACGCGCCATCCGGCCGGGTAAAGCTCACCTGCCGGGCGATGCCGAAGTCGGAGAGCAGCGCCTGCCCCTGGGTATTGAGTAAGATATTCTCTGGCTTTACGTCGCGGTGGACCAGACCAAGCTGATGCGCGGCGTAGAGACCTGAGGCCACCTGCGCCGCCAGTTCCACCGCATCTGCTGGCGGCAATGTGCCCTCACGCTCGAGCCGCTCGCGCAGTGACCCACGGAGCACGGGCATGACGAGATAGAGCAGCCCATGCTCCAAATTGGAGGTGTACACGGGCACGATGTGCGGATGGTTGAGCGCCCCGACCTGGCGCGCCTCATTCTTGAAGCGCACGACATATTCGGGGTCCGCCGCGAGCGCGGCGGGCAGCACCTTGACGGCGACCTCGCGTCCGAGGGTGAGATCGCGCGCCAGATAGACTTCCGCCATACCCCCCACGCCGAGCAGGGACATCAGTTGATATTCGCCAAGCCTTTGGCCGACCAGACTCCCTCTGTCCTCAAGCGCCACCGCGCGCCTCCTCCAAACCAAGCTATGGCGTTCCACGGCCCACGTCCTCCGCGGCGGCGCCAGTATAGAGCCAAGGGGGGCGCACTGTCAAGCGAACGAGCACTCATGGGCTAAGGGAGACCGTGGGACAACAGCCATGCGAGGACAACGCCCCCATGCTCAGCGAGGGTGAACACTCCACCGGGCATGAGGGCTATTAGGGCAGGGGCAGAAGGGGGAGCGCTCAGGCGAGCACGAGCATATCCTCATCCACCGGCATGCCGGGCTGATCCCGCCAGGATCGTGGCCACGCGATAGAGGGCGACTCAATAGCGCGGCGGGCGGGGCGACGCACCGCAACGTAGATGCCATCAATGAAGCGCCCATTGACCGTCGCCTCGACCGTGCGCGCGTGGTCCAGCGCTCCCTCATCGCGGGCCGAGAGCGCCAGTTCCGCCTCCACCTCTTGGCCAGCCTCCAGCCAGATCGGCGCCCGCATGGGGACGGTCTCACCGCCGATGCGCACGAGTGTCTCCAACCGCTCGTCATCACCACTCAGACGCAGCCGAATGGGCGCGCGCGTGGGTGTGGGGTTGCCTAAACGGAAGGGGACGCGCCACGCGCTCACCGCCGCCTCAGAGTGGACGACATACATGTTCTGCCCAAGGAGCAGTGGATCGCGCTGCCCGCGTGTGTGGATGCTGGCGCGCACGCACCGGTGGCCCGCCGCATCCGGTATCCACTCGATCACGGCTTCCTCACTGTGTCGGGAATCAGGCGCGAGCATATACGGCCCCAAGGGGGGAAGGACATCCCACTTCACGCCCATGCCGAAGCGCGCCACTTTGACCTCGATGCGCTCGATGACCAGCTCATCTGGCCCTGGATTGAGGAGAGGAAAGCTGATCTTCGCCGCCTCCCCTAGCCGTGGTGGATTGGGCGTCACGGAGATGCCAGCCCACATATAGGATCGCGTCCGGGCGGCAGTGTTGGGAACGATCATTGGCACACTGTTTCCTCCTGTGTATACACCGCTGAATAGCGTCGCACTCCATACTCGCACTCCATACTCGCACTCCATACTCGCACTCCATACTCGCACTTCGCGGACAGTCCGACTGACACGCGCGCTCGCGCGGGCCTCGCACTATCCCGCGACATGCACGTCAGCGAAAACGGCCTCCGTTCCGCCGTCTAACAGCGTGGGCGCCGCGCCGCGTGGCCCCACAGGCGCCAGCGGAAGCGCGGGCAGTGGCTGGGCGTCGCCGCCGCCGGGCGCGTCCGCGAGCACCCGCACCCCTACGCGCACGGTGCCGACCTCGCTGCCATCCATCAGTTGTGGCCAAGAGCGAACGGCCAGAATCTTCCCCGATGGCCAGGCTGACATCGGGCGCCACTGAATGGTCGCGAACTGTGCGTCGCCCAGGCGTCTCCCATTCGGCAACGTCAGCAGCACCTCCGGCCAGGGATTGCCGGCAACCGGCCCGGTCACGCGCCAGTAGGTGGTCACGGTTAGATAGGGGGTGTTCAGAAACACCTCTCCGCTATAGACCTTGCCACTGGGTGAAATCTTATACCCAATCAACTCAAGTGAAGCACCAAAACGAATGGCCAGTGTATGTGGTATCTCGCGCGGAGCCACCTCGGTAAACGAATAGAACGACGCGGGAAGTTGGAGCGCTGGCCCAGGCCGCGAGGCACGCTTCAGCAGCAGGTAGCCGTCGCGTGCCGCCACGATCGTGTACTGTCCGCTCGCCAGCAATTCACGTATGCCTTGGGCATACCGCGTGGACGAGGGAAGTTGCGGGTAGAGGTTGCCCGTGACATCTAGGAAGAGATATTGGGCCTCATGCTCCTGGTAGGGGAACAGATAGATCGCGCGCCGCTGACTCACATGGGGCACCAAGTCTGACTGCGCCGAGACGCTCGCGTCAGGGGGAATGAGCCGCGCGAGGGTATCCGCGATACGGGCGTGGGCCGTCACGTGGGGCCACGCAAAGCCCTGCGTGATCGGTAGGTAGCCATGCAGGCGCTGGGCGCGCAGGCCGGAGATCAGCACGACCATCACCAGCCCCAGCGACAGCGCGCGTGGCCAGCTATCCGCCCGCAGTCGCGCGGCCCAGCGCGCCGCCCGCTGTGGCCGCCGCCAGAGCATCCCCTCAACACGCGGCGCCGCCCGCGCCGCCAGTCGCGCGCCCACGCCAACGAGCAGCGCAACACTCTCGATGGCGGCCAACAGGAGCACTGGCACAATATCGGCGCTATATTGGTAGACGCCGGAATACATAGCGGCATTATTACTGAGCAGATTGATGGCGAGCGCGGGCGCGGCCATCAGGAGGGTCAGCGGACTCAGCAGCGGCAGATAGCCTACCGGCGCCAGCAGCGAGCGCAGATAATAGAGATGCCGCGGCTCGAACACGTAGGAGCGCAGCACGCTACCCGGATGCGTGAGCAGATAGACGGCGACCTGCGTGGGCGAGGAGCCGAGCGCGGCGTAGCGGCTCGCGGTGGGAGGATGCCCTAGCGGACTGGCGGCATGCATGATCGCCAGTTCCACCACCAGCCAGCCCAGCGCGAGCGCGACCAATCCCCCGCCCAGACGCCAGCGCCGCTGGAGCAGCGCGGCACTCAGGCCGATCATTGCCACATCGACCACGATCTCCTCTTTGGTCGCCAGCGCCAGCACGCAGGCCACCACCAACCCTACATCGTTGCGCGCGAGCAGAAAATAGAGGGCGAACATCAGAAAGGCCGCGGCGAGCGTCACCGCGTGAAAATCAAAGGTGACGGCCGCCTGTAGCGCGGGATAGAGCAGATAGAGGGCCGCGAAGACCACGCCAGCGAGGACACTGCGCAGACGCCGACTGGCGAGCCAGTAGGCGGGGAAGGCGCCAGCAGCCACGATGACGACCTGGAGCAGTTGCAAGGTCTTGGGGGAAGGCACGAAGCGATAGAGCAGCGCGAGCGGCAGCAGAATCGGCTCGAAGTGGATGGCGAAGCGTGAGACATCACCTAGGCAGTTCGTATCAGTGACGATGTTACACACGGTCTGACGCAACAGCGCGCCATGCGTCGTGTTCCAGAGCGCCTGATCCATGATGCCCAGATCCTCAGCATGCGTCAGATAGGCGTCGTGCAGGGTGAAGAGGTAGGCCACGAAGAAGATGGTATAGGCGAGGGCGAGCAGCGTGACGACGGCCAGCCCGATGCGCGCGCGGCGGCCTCGCGGCGCGGGCGGGAGCGCGGGATAGCGGTCGAGGGCGCGGCTCAGGAAGCCACGCGCCACGCGCCACCCATGCGCGCGCGCTGGCACCAGCCGCCCCACGCCCGCCGCGCGCTCAACGCTGGGGTGTGGCTCGCGCGTCTCCGCTCCCTCTGGTCGCGTGCTCGTTGCCGCCATGCTTCACCCTCCGGCGAGACCTCCTGCCTCGCGGGTATGCGCGGTGTGTGCCAGCGCTCACGCGCGCACAGCGCGTGCCTGGGGCGGCTCCTCACGCCTCCTTCGGTGGCTCGCGGGAGCCTTCGGGAGGCACGGGGGGACGTTCCACCCTCCCTGGCGCAAGATACGCGCCGGAGATGCAGGCAAGCTCGGCGCCGGTCGTCAGCAGGCGCGCGATCAGCGCGATCACCACCGCCACTGCTGGGGGCGCTAGGCCAGCGGCGACCAGCAGCGCGGCGATCACCGCCTCGCGCACGCCCAAGCCGCTCGGTGTCACGAAGCTGAGGAAGCCAACATCCCAGCCGATGGCAAAGATCCCGATGGCCAGGAGCGGTGCGGCCCCCGGTGCGGGCGCCGCCACGAGCGAACGGATCAGCAGGTAGAAACCGACGCCGGCCACGATCCAGCTTGCCGCCCAATAGGCGGTGATGGTGAGCACGTCCGCATAGGTCAGCGACATCTCGACTGGGTTGCGCTTCAGCCTGCGCAGACCGCCATTGAGGAGCGCGCGCAACAGGCGGGGATGGAGCCCAACGAGCAGCAGCGGTACGCCTAGCGCGCCCATGGTCAGCAGCGCGCCACGGGGCAATCGCGCGGCCAGCGCGCGGGCATCGGGCCAGAACAAGAGGGTGAATGCGAAGACCAGCGCCGCCGAGGCGAGCTTGGTGGCAAGCTCGATGACCATGCTGGCGAAGCCGCGCGCCTTGGGCACGCCACGCCGCTCCGCCCACAGCACGCGCGTGATGACATGGAGGACGTTGCCAGGAATGTAGCGTACGAACTCGGCACCGAGGTAGATGCGCTCGCTCTCTAGCACGCTCAGGCGGCTGCCGAGGCGGGCGAGGATGCCGCGCCAGATCAGCGCGAAGGAGAGTTCCTGCGCGGCGAAGAGCGAGAAAGCGACGAGCAGCAGCCCCCAGCGCACCTGCCACTGATAGTGCGCGAGCTGCGACCAGCTCTTCCAGACGGCGGCGGCGAGGAAGCCAGCGATGACGAGCAGCACGCTCGCCCCCACCGGGCGCTTGTGCCGCGTGAGCCAGGGGATGGCGGCGCGGACGAGACCCTCTACGCGCGCCAGCGGCGATAGCCGTGCGGCGGCGTCACGGGCGTCAGCGCTCGTCACTCCAACACCTGCCGCACGCTGTATTCTTCTTCGCGGCGGTACGCGAAGTGGCGGATCATCTCGCTCTGCAGGCCGGTGAGGATGAAACTGATGCCGAAGATCAGCAGCACAATACCCAGGAAGAGCAGCGGTCGGTTGTGGATCTCTTGGTGTGAGCCAAAGGGCAGGAAACGGTCGGCCACGACATAGATATCAATCGCGAGGCCAGCCAGCAGCGTGATAAAGCCGAGCGTGCCAAAGAAGCGCAACGGCGTGCGCATGTAGGACACGAGGAAGAGCACCATCAGCAGATCGAGGAAGCCGCGCAGGAAGCGCTTCGCGCCATATTTGGATTTGCCATAGCGGCGCTCGTGGTGGCGCACCTTGATCTCGGTCACGCGGAAGCCGCGCTGGTACGCCAGCACGGGAATGAAGCGGTGAAGCTCGCCATACAGTTTGATGTCTTCGATCAACTCATGGCGGTAGGCTTTGAAGCCGCAATTGATGTCGTGCAGGTGGACGCCGGTGGTGAGGCCGACCATGCGGTTGAAGAAGCGCGAAGGCAGCGTCTTCGAAATGGGATCGTTGCGTGGGAACTTCCACCCTGAGACCAGATCGTAGCCCTCGTTCAGT
Organism: Ktedonobacterales bacterium; assembly: GCA_015478575.1. Taxonomy (GTDB): domain Bacteria; phylum Chloroflexota; class Ktedonobacteria; order Ktedonobacterales; family JADMIN01; genus JADMIN01. Next base: position 7,319 of record JADMIN010000069.1, read on the forward strand.
TTGTCGAGGAACTTCGGGATCTCTGTCGGATCATCCTGCAGGTCGGCATCCATGGTGAAGATGATCTCGCCTCGAGCACGCGCGAAGCCAGCGACGAGGGCTGGCGTCTTGCCAAAGTTCCGGCGAAAGCGTACCACGCGCACCCGCGGATCGCGCGCGCGCAACTCCCGCAGGACCGCGAACGAGCCATCGTCGCTGCCATCATCCACAAAGATGATCTCATAGTCACGCTCTAGGCGCTCCATCTGCTTGGTCAGCGCCTCATAGAGCAACTGGAGGTTTTGCTCTTCGTCCCTGACGGGAATGACGATGGAAAAGGCCAGGCGCACCCGCCGCGCTGGCTCCGCCGACGCATCGGGGTGGATGCTGGCGGCGCGCTCGATATGTTGCATGTCGTACTCCATGGGCAGGTGCGCCAGGTGGTCTCGCTCACCCTCTCGGCATATTATGGCATGGCCTCCGGGGCCAGTCAACGCGCCGGGATACACCTGGGTACACCAGGGCCGCATCCAGCGGGGGCGGGTGAGAGAGCATGCGTCGGCCCCGCGGGTGCGGCTATGGCGGCGGCGACAAGCTTGCTTACATGTGCCGCCTGGTGTGGTACGATGGACGCGACATGCCGTCTAGCAGGAGCAGAGAACATGGCCCGCATTCCACCCGCCCCCGTCAAGGGGACGCGCGACTACCTGCCGCGTGACCTCATGCGGCGCAACCGCGTCTTCGCGTTGCTGCGCGAGACCTTCGAGCGCTACGGCTACGAGCCGCTAGAGACGCCCGCCGTCGAGCATACCACCGTCCTGGAGAGCAAGTACGGCGCGGAGGGAGAGCAGCTCCTCTTCCGCATCCTCAAGCGAGGGCACGACCTAGAATCCGCCGCGCGCGAGATCGTGGGGGAGACCAGCGCCGGCGGGCTTGCGCGCGGGCTAGCCGATATGGCGCTCCGCTACGACCTGACCGTGCCTTTCGCGCGGGTGATCGCGGCGCATCAGGCGGAGGTGGCGCTGCCCTTTCGCCGCTACCAGATACAGCCGGTCTGGCGCGCCGAGCGGCCTCAGCGCGGGCGCTATCGCGAGTTCTACCAGTGCGATGTGGATTGCGTGGGCAGCCGCTCGGTGACTGTCGAGGCCGAACTGCTGGCGATGGATGCGGAGGTGATGGGTCGCCTCGGCTTCAACGACATCACCATCAAGATCAACCACCGCGCGCTGCTCGCCGCGCTGATGGAGGGGGCTGGCGTGCCAGAGACGCGGCGCGCGCCCACGCTGGGGGTGATTGACAAGCTCGACAAGCTGGGTGAGACGGGGGTGCGGGCGGAGCTCGCGGCGGCTGGTCTGGATGGCGCAACGATTGATCGGTTGATGGGGGCGCTGGGCATGGCGGGCACGCCGCGCGAGATGCTCGCGGGTCTGCGCGCGACGGTGGGGGCGACCGCGGACGGCACGCTGGCGCTGCGCGAACTGGAGGAGCTGGTCAGCTACCTGGAGATGCTGCGCGTGCCACCAGAGCGCTACGCGCTGGATATTGCCACGGTGCGCGGACTCGCGTATTATACGGGCATCATCTACGAGACGGTCTCCGCTGGCGCGCCCATTGGCTCGCTCGCGAGCGGCGGGCGCTATGACAAGC
>JADMIN010000775.1 GCA_015478575.1 Ktedonobacterales bacterium
CACCATGCTGGTAGCGGCGCTCACCACGCTCCTCCTGGCTCAGGCGGTGCCGTGGGCACCACGCAAGCCGCTGGGCGCGGCGCAACTGCTGTGGCTGGCGCCGACGCTCTGGTTCTGTGGCGCGGGCGCGGCATTGGCGCTGCTCACGCACAGCCGGTCCGCCAGTGGCGCGGCGCTGGGGGGCCTCTGGGTGGCCGAGCTGGTCTTCCATGACACCTTCGCCATGACTACCTGGGCGCGGCCTTGGTTCCTTTTCGCGACGCTCTATACGCCGAGCGCGGATTTCTGGTTGACCAACCGCTCCCAGTTGCTTGGCATTGCCGGCGTGCTGCTCACGTTGGCGTGGTGGTACTTGCATCATGCCGAGTGGCGCTTTCGGGGAGAGGAGTTGTAGCCATGGGATATCGTTCGGTCACGCTGGGCGCGCTGCGCTACGAGTTTCGCATGCAGGTGCGGCGCCGCTCGATCTGGCTCGTCTTCGCGCTCTTGGGCTTGCTGGCCTATGGCCTGTGGTACGGGTATGCCAGCGATTATCTGTATGGCTTCTACACCAACCGGCTCTTCGATCCTGAGGCGCGCGTGGTGGGTGGGCGGCTCTGGGTGCCGCCGTCCACGACGACGGCGGTGCTCTACTGGGCGCTCTTTCTCGCCATGTTCCTGCCGGTGGGCGTGGGGCTGGTGCTAGCGGACCGCCTCGCCCGCGACCGCCAGACGCGCATGGAGGAGGTCTTCGAGACGATGCCTGGCTCGCTGAGGGCGCGTCTCTTCGGCAAGTATCTGGGCGCGACGCTGGCGACACTGGCGCCGATCCTGCTGCTCTATGCGGTCGGTGTTGGCTACATGTTCAGCCAGCGGCCCGACGGGCACGCGCTGGCGGTGGCGGTGGCCGCCTTCGCGGCGCTCGTGCTGCCCGGCGCTTTCTTCGTGGCGGCCTTCTCCGTGGCGGTGCCCGCGCTGCTCAAGATCCCCATCTACCAATTGCTCTTCATCGGCTACTGGTTCTGGGCGAATCTGGTCCCGGTTGGGCGCGGCATCCCCACCATCTCTGGGACGCCGCTGAATGCGTCGGGGGTCTGGACGAGCGCGCTCGTCCATTTTCAGGCGCCGTTCGCGCGGACGCATCCCACCATTCTATACGCCATCGTGAATATCGCGCTGCTCATCGCGCTGAGCCTCGCGGTGCTGTTGGCTGCCGAGCGCTCTGTGCGCTGGCGGTGGGCACGGCTCTAATGCGCCAGCGCGGGCGGGGCGTTCATCAGATGTGTCAGAGAGGAGCGCGACCATGAGCTACGCACCTACCGTGCTGGGCGCGCTGCGCTACGAGTTTCGCATGCAGATCCGGCGCAAGGCCGTCTGGCTCGTGCTCCTCGCGCTCAGCCTGCTCCTCTTCCGCATGACCTGGGGCCAGTGGGCGCGCCTGAGCGCGAGCGGCGTCACGGCACATGACGCCGTGCTGCTGTGGACACTGCTCTTCCAGCTCTTTCTGCCCATCGGCGTGGGTGTGCTGGTGGCCGATCGCCTGGTCCGTGACCGACGCACCCAG
>JADMIN010000776.1 GCA_015478575.1 Ktedonobacterales bacterium
TAATAGTTCCGCGTGGGGCTTCGCGAATCTGCTCTTCGTTGGCCACCGTACCGCGCCCCTCTTCGTCGGCGCGTCTGACGTGGCGCGTCCCCTGGCGCTGGTGATCATCGCCGTGTCAGTGGTGGCGCTCGTATGGCTGACGCTCGCCCGGCGCCACCGCTCCTTCGCGGAGGATGACCTGACATTCCTCGCCTATCTGCCGGTGATGTTGCTGGCTTCGCCGCTGATGTGGGAGCACTACTTCGTCATCCTGATGCTGCCACTGGTGGTGCTGGGCAGCCGCCTTGGCTGGCTCCGCCGCGCGCCGCCGCGCGCATCCGTCTCCGCGGCACACTCAGTGCGCTGGCTGGTCGGCAGCGCCCTCGCGCTGATCGAACTCAACTATCTGCTTGGGCTACTGCCCCTCCCAGCCACGCTGCCCTGGGCCTTTGGCCCCTTCTTCTATGCCCTGCCAACCTATGCCCTCGCGCTCTTCCTCATCGCGTTTCTGTGGGCGGGAGCGCGGGTCAGCGGCGACGCGGAGTTGGCGGTCTCCATGCCCGCGGTGGTCCGCGCCTCTGTCTGAGCGCTCGCCGCGTGGGAGCGAGCGGCTCACCCGCCATCGGTGGCCATCTTCCGCTCCCTGCGTCGGCCAAAGGGCGGGCGTGGGGTCCGCGAGGCCTTAGCGGATCGCACCGAAGACGCGGTCGCGCTTCTGTCCAATCAGCAAATAGAGGAATGGGCCAACGAACCATAGCAGCCAGACGACGACGAGCCAGCCGATCTTCGCGGCTCCGCTGATGTCGTCATCGAGGATCATCACCGTCAGGACGATGTGCCCAACAATCGGGATAAAGATAATCACCACCGCCAGCAACAGGTTCGCCAGGCAGCCTCTGCTCGATCCGTTGCCCGTGTAAGGATTGGTTGCCACGTATTCTGCCCTCCGTGAGCGTGCCCTCTATCTGTGCCGTGCGCGATCTTCGCAGGCAACTTCTCCGCACGCGACTTCTCTGAATGAACGCACGTCCGATGCCACCCAGGGATACGGCCCTCACGCACTATACGCAGCGACCCGCGAGAAGTTGGATGGCGGCGCACCGCGATGCGACCAGGCCAGAATGCTTATGCCTCCTCACTGAGCCATTCTTTAAAGAAAGGCGAATGAGGCGAAGAGCGGCTGGAAGACGAGGTTGTTCGTGGCATCGTAGCTGGCGATCGGGCTGACGCACTCGATGAGATAGACTTGTCCGCCGCGCAGGGTCACATAGTCCGCTACCTTGCGCACCGCGCCATCCGTTCCTGTCACCTGGCCCGTCAGTTGGACCCACGACTGATCGGCGATCTGCCGCTCTGGGGGGGTGATGGCCAGGGCAGGAGTGGCCGTCACGAGCGCGGCGGCGCGCGTCTGGGCCGTCTCGCCGGCAGCCGACGGGGCGACCGTGACGCGGATGGTGCTGGCGCCATTGCTATCGGTCAGCAGGGCACCATCCGCCTCAGGCGTGAGCGTCCACAGGGCAGGCCGCACGAAGCGGAAGCGGTGCGCTGAGTCGGTATAGAGC
>JADMIN010000777.1 GCA_015478575.1 Ktedonobacterales bacterium
CCTCAGAACATGACACACCAGGTGATGATGCTATTCTTGAGTCCGCGCGGACCCTCGCTACCCTTTTAGAACTTCTGGCAGTGGCCTTCCGGCCTTTGGCCAAAGACGCACGCGGCGCCCCCATTGGCAACGCCAGAGCCGCGGCGCGGTTGCGGCGGCTGGCTGGCCAACTACGCGAGATCGGGCGGACGCCGACATCCACCAAGCGAGCGCGCAAAACATTCCTCACCGCGCTCGATACCGCTGAGCGCTACGCGCGGCGCTTGCTGACCGCTGACCAAGGGAGGCGTCGCCTTCGCCTGCGCATTCCAAAGCTTTATCGCCGCCAACCCTTGCCACCCGCATCGCCATCCTCGATCCAGATGGTCCAGATCCTCATCCGCCGTATCCGCGCGCAGCGGCAGGCCATCAAGCGGCAGACGGCGTGGCCGCGCGCCATCGTCGCGACTCCCACGACGATCCCAGCGGCGACGAGAGAAGGAAGCCCAGCGCTTGCCCCATCCTGGCAGGCCGCCACTCCTTCGTTACCCGTCACGCCATCTTCAGCCTATCAGGATATGCGGGACTGAGAGGCCGACACCTCCCCACGAGGTCGCCACACGAGGTCGCGTACGAGCAGGGGGGGCCAGGTGGGGGCGCGCGGTCAGCCGCGCGCCAGGAAATCCACGATCACGGCGGCCAGCGCCTCGCCTTGGTCCTCCTGCAAGAAGTGACCAGCACCGCTGATGGTGGTGTGTGGCTGGCCCTGCGCGCCGGGCACGTTGGCGGCGAAGTATTTATCGGCGCCGCGGGTGATGGGGTCGCCGTCGCTGTAGGCGCAAAGGAACGGTTTCTCCCAGCGCCGCAGCGCCTCCCACGCACGCCGATTCGCTGGCGCGGCGGGGTCATCCGGGCGGGTGGGCACCAGCAGGGGAAACTGCCGCGCGCCCGCGAGAGAGCGGTCATCGGGGAAGGGCGCGTCATAGGCGGCGGCCACCTCATCGGTGAGCGGCGTGGCGCAGCCGACGCGCACGATCGCCGAGGCGCGAAACTCCGGCGCGCGCTGCGAGAACCGCTGCCAGGCGAGGAACGCGCGGCCGGGCGGCACATCGCCGGTGGGCAGCCCAGTGTTCGCGGCGACGATGCGGCTGAAGCGCTCCTCATGCTCGGCGGCGAGGCGCAGCCCGATCAAGCCGCCCCAATCCTGGCAGACCAGGGTGATCGCGCGCAGATCCAGCGCCTCGACCAGATCGCACATCCACTGGACGTGCCGCGCATACGTGTAGTCCTCCCGGCTGGTGGGCTTGTCGCTGCGACCAAAGCCCACGAGATCAGGCGCGAGCACCCGGTGGCCCGCGCCCGCGATGATAGGAATCATCCGGCGATAGAGATAGGACCACGACGGCTCCCCATGCAGCAGCAGCACCGGCGCCGCCGCGCGCGGCCCCTCCTCGACATAGTGGATGCGCAGATCGCCGCTGTGGACGTAGTGGGGCGCGAAAGCGTAGCCCGGCAGACCAGCGAACCGCTCGTCGGGAGTGCGCAAGATATCCATGATAGGC
>JADMIN010000070.1 GCA_015478575.1 Ktedonobacterales bacterium
GTCAAACCTGGCTGACCGTCACGATTGACCGAGAAGCGCATATGATTCCGGTAGCCCCACGGTGGATCGCAGCCCAGCGCGGGCAACACGGGCGCTTCCTCGAAGCCGATGACGCTGAGTGTGGCTCGCACACGCTGGGTCTTCCACGCGAGTTGTGCCGCATAGGCCATCTGCTGGAGCTGGCAGCCGCCACATGTCCCGAAGACCGGGCAGGGTGGGACGACGCGCTCGGTCGCGGCCTCGACCACCGCGACGATGCGCACGCTCGGCGGGGGCGCGTGTTTCTTCGGGCGCTTGCCCGGACGCGGCAACGTCCACTGCGCTTCCACCTCCAGCAATTCGCCAGCAAGGCCGCCGAGGAACGCCAACTGGTCCATCGGCGCGCGCGGGCGTGAGCCGTAGACCAGCAGGAAATCCTCGTCACTGGGGGTCGCCAGGGTCGCGACCACGCGCCCGCGCGCCTCACCATTCGGCGCCAGGGTTTCGACGCGCACGCGATAGCGTCCACTGATGGCGCGCCGGTCGGCCACGGGCTGTGTGGATACCGCCTCTTCGTTGTCGTGGGGATGTGGTGTGCCAGGATGTGCCATTGCCAGCGTGCTGCTCCTTCGCGCTTTCTCCGTGACGCGCATCTGCCCACACCGGGTATGAGTAGAGTATGCCTCGTGAGTAGAGTATGCCTCGGCGGATGCCCATCGTGGCCAGAGCGTATCCCAAGTGGGGATGGTGGGGTGTGGTAAGCTAAGAGACCAGGGTGAGGTGTCGTATCGGTGGGTGCGGGTACACTTTCCGCGGCGGGAGGGCGCGTCCCGCTGGTCCTCCGTTGATGGCTCCCTCAAACGCGAGAGCGGGAAGGCTTTCATGGAACAGGTAATGGAACTGAGCGCGGCGGTGCGGCGCGCGCATCTCAAGGAGATGGCTGAACAGCCGCTGGATGTGCTGGTCATCGGCGGTGGCATCACGGGAGCGGGCGTGGCGCTGGATGCCGCGGCGCGTGGCTATCGTGTGGGTCTGATCGAGCGCGACGACTTCGCCAGCGGCACGAGCGGCGCCTCGACGAAGCTGGTGCATGGGGGCATTCGCTACCTGCCTCAACTCGATTTTCCGCTGGTGCGCGAGGCGTTGCGTGAGCGTGGGCGGCTCCTGCGCAACGCGCCCTATCTCGTGCATCCACTCTCCTTCATCCTGCCGCTCTATGCGCACTCGCGGCACCCAGTTGGTCTCCCTGTGGCGCCGCCAGGGGGTATCGGTCTGGGGGCTATCCTCAACACGGGCCTGACGCTCTATGATATGCTGGCGGGCAAAGAAAATATCGGCTCGCATCGGCGCCTCAGCCGCCAAGAGGTTACGGCGCGGGCACCCTGCCTCGTGCCCGAAGGACTGAAGAGCGGCTTCATCTATTACGACGCGCGGACCGACGACACGCGCCTCACACTGGCGGTGCTGCGGACCGCGGCGGCAGCGGGAGCGCGGCTGGCGAACTACTGCCAAGCGGTGCGCTTCGCGCACAGTAGCGGGCGTCTGGTCGGCGTCTACGCGCGTGAGACGCTGCCAGGCGCATCGGAGGGCGAGAGCGACGAGCACATGATCACCGCGCGGCATATCGTGAACGCGACAGGGGTCTGGGCGGAGCGGACGGAGCGGCTGGCGGGTGACGCGGCGCGGCTCCAGATTCAGCCAAGCAAGGGTACACATCTCGTCATCGCGCGTGAGCGGCTGGGCCTGGGCGACGAGGCCATCGTGCTCCCGGAGACCGAGGATGGGCGCATCATCTTCATCGTGCCTTGGCAGTCGCGGGCGCTCGTCGGTACCACCGACCATGCGGTGCGCGAGATCGAAGACCCGGTCGCGACGGAGGATGAGATCACGTATCTGCTTGGCCATCTGAACCGCTATGTGCGCGCGCCGCTCAGCCGGGATGACATCATCACGACCTATTCTGGCAATCGCCCGCTGCTGCGACTGACCACGGCACGCACACCCGCCCGGCTCTCACGCACCCATGCCGTGGTGGAGAGTGCGGATGGTCTGCTAACCGTCTCGGGTGGCAAACTGACGACCTACCGGCGCATGGCGCAGGACGTATTGGATCGCATTGACCATCGCGAGGGGCGAGCGGTGTGTCACCCGACCCTCACGCTGGCGCTGGTCGGCGCCGAGGGCTGGGCCGAGGCGCGCGGCACGATTGCCATGCGCGGGCGGGCGCTGGGGCTGGATGCCGCTGTCATCCAGCATCTCGGCGGCGCGTATGGGACGGAGGCACTGGGCCTCCTGGCGCTGGTCGCGGGTGACGCGCGCTTAGGGCGGCGACTCGTGGCAGACCTGCCCTACATCGGCGCGGAGGTGGTGTGGGCGGTGCGGGCGGAACTGGCGCTGACGGTGGGGGATGTGCTGGCTCGGCGCACACACGTGGCCCTAGAGGATCGCACGCGCGGCGCCTCCGTGGCGGCTGAGGTCGCGGCGCTGATGGCCGATGAATTGGGGTGGTCCAGAGAAGAACGGACGCGGCAGGCGATGGCCTACACGGCGTATGCCCGCCAACAGGCGGGGCCACTCGCCAGCCGCATTCCGCCGCCCACTGACCTGACAGTGATCCAGCCCGCGCGCCCGCGTGAGGCATCATACCGGTGGAGGCGCCCCTCTTCCGATGAATATCGCTGACTTCAACTATGACCTGCCCCCTGAGCTGATCGCGCAGACGCCGATCGAGCCGCGAGATAGCTCACGCCTGCTCGTTGTCCACCGGGTGGGGGGGGCACTGGAGCATCGCGGCTTCCGCGAGATCGGCGCCTACCTGCGGGCAGGCGATTTGCTGGTGGCGAACCAGAGCCGCGTGCTGCCCGCGCGCCTGCGTGGCGTCAAGGCGGAGACCGGGGGGCATGCTGAATTGCTGCTGCTGTCGGTGCGGAGCGACCTAGGGCCGACCTGTTGGGAGGCATTGGTGCGGCCTGGCCGACGGCTACGCGAGGGGCAGCGGCTGATCTTCGGCGATGGCGCGCTCACGGCGGAGATCGAGGCGCGCACGCCTTCTGGCGGGCGCTTCGTGCGGCTGATGGCAGCCGATGGCGACCTCCCTGGCACGCTGGCGCGGTTGGGTCACATGCCCCTGCCGCCGTATATTCACCAACCGCTGGCTGACGCCGAGCGCTATCAGACCATCTACGCTCGTCAGCCTGGCTCAGCCGCCGCGCCCACCGCGGGGCTGCACTTCACGCCCGCGCTGCTGGCCGCGCTGGAGGCTCAGGGCATCGGCGTGGCCTTTGTCACGCTGCATATTGGGCTGGATACCTTCCGCCCCATCGCGGAGGACGACCTCACGACCCACGCGATGCACAGCGAGGAGATCGAGCTGGACGCGGCGACGGCTGGACGCATTCACGCCACGCGCGCCGCGGGCGGGCGCATCATCGCGGTGGGCACGACAGCGGTGCGTGTGCTGGAGAGCGCGGCGGCCATCGCCGCCGATGCGTCGCCTGGGGAGGGCGGCGTTGCTCCGTCAGTGGTCGTGCCCTTCCGTGGGCGCACGTCGCTCTTCATCATGCCAGGGCACACCTTCCGCGCCGTGGATGCGATGATCACCAACTTCCACCTGCCGCGCTCGACGCTGGTCGTACTGGTCAGCGCCTTCGCGGGTCGTGAGCTGGTCCTGCGCGCCTATGCCGAGGCGGTCGCCCAGCGCTATCGCTTCTATAGCTTCGGCGACGCCATGCTGATTCTCTGAGGAAGCGCCCCTAGGGCAGCCAGCGTGTCCGCCGGGTGAAAACGCCCACCACGTTGAGGTATGCTCATGACAGGCGCTCGCATCGCGCAATCGCATGTATCTGAAGGGAGGGCCGATATGGCCGCGCAGCCACATCCGCTGACGGCGGAGGAATTCGCCGCGCTGCCGCGCGAGGGGCTACGGCTGGAGTTGGTGCGAGGGGAGCTGCGGGCGATGCCACCAGCGTTCAGCGATCACGGGTCAGCCGCCATGCGGTTGGGATCGTTGCTAGGTCACTATATCCTGGCCCACGAGCTAGGTGAAATTTATGCCGCTGAGACTGGCTTCTTGCTCGCTCGTCATCCCGATACGGTCCGCGCGCCTGACTTTGCTTTCATCCAGACCAGTCGTGTTGTGCCGGAAGCGCTGATGCCCAGTTGGAATCCTATTGTGCCTGACCTCGTGGTCGAGGTTGTCTCGTCGAGTGATCGTCGCACCGAGGTCAGGGAGAAGATCCGCATGTGGCTGGAGGCTGGCGTGCGGCTAGTCTGGGTGGTGTATCCGCCACGTCGCATGGTGGAGCAGCACCGTCCCCAGCAGCCGGTGGTCACGCTCGCCCGTACCGATACGCTGGATGGCGGCGATGTCCTGCCGGGCTTTACGCTGCCGCTCGCGCGCGTATTTGGCTGAATGGTCGTGGCTGAAGCGGCGCGTGCTGGCCGGGTGGGCGCACGCGCGCCGCTATGGCCGCGGAGCCTCTCGCGGGGTGTCGAGTGGTGGCTCGCCGCGCAAGGCCGCGCGGGCGGCTTCGCGCCCCGCCTCTTTGATGCTCGTGCCACGGCCCGTGGCCAGCAGGCGCTCGCCCGCGAAGACGCCAACCGTGTAGCGGCGGTCGTTGCTTTCGCCACTCTCCGCTAGCAACTCGTAGCGCGGCAGCAGGCCCATCTGGCGCAGGATGTGCTGCTGGAGCGCGCCCTTGGGATTGTTCTCACCAAGGGTCGCCTTGACCTGGGGAATGATCGGCAGAATCGTGCGGGCGATGAAGTTGGCCGCCGCCTCGCGCCCGGCGTCCAGGTGGATGGCTCCCACCAGCGCTTCGAGCACGTCGGCGCACAGCGAGTCGCGCGAACGCTCATTGAAGGTGCGCAGGCTCGCCACGTCCACGCGGATAAAGGGCATCAGGCCCAGCGCGTGGCCGATGTGTGCCAGCACGCGTCGGCTCACCACCTCGGATTTCAGCGCGGTCAGCTCGCCTTCATCGGCGTGTGGGTAGGCATGGAAGAGGTGCTCGACGACGACGGCCCCGATCAGCGCGTCACCCAAGAATTCCAGGGTATCGTAGCTCTCGCGCCGCGCCGCCTCAGAGCGGGCCGAGTGGTGCGTCAGCGCCCGCACCAGCAGCGCGCGGTCGCGGAAGCGCACGCCCAGCGCTTGCTCCAAGTGCCCTAGGTCGCCCTCTGGCTCGGCCCCAGTATCAGGAGGCGTGGCACTCATGGCTGGATCGGCAGGCCATCGCGGACAACGAACGTAAAGTCATAGGAGCCACGGGTATCACCAAGCGGTTGACGTACCCAGAGCCAGGCCCACAAGCGGCTAGTCGCGCGCCCGAGATCGAACTTGGCGTTGGGGGGCGGATTGCTGCCGTAGCTCAGGAAGTTTGGCAGGCCGACGCCGGATCCCCAACTGGCTGAGGTCGGGCATGGGCGGCTCTTGGTGGCGACGCAGGGCAGTGGCTTGTACGCTTCGTCGAACCATGAGCGCAGCTTGTACTGCTTCATGCGATAGCCGGTCGGGTGCAGCGCCATGAAGGCCTGGGCATCGGATGGCAGGAGGATGAGCACATCTTGCTGTGGCGCCTGCTTGTTGTTCACGTCGTAGGCCCAGGTCACATAGGTGAGTGGGTGCGGATCGAGCGAGTAGTCGCGCAGATACCAGTACATCGGCCACTCTTCGCCCTGGCCGACGCCAATGCGCAGTTGGTGCTTGCCGCCAGAGAGCGCCTGGTCCGCGGCGGTGATCTTATTCATGACGCGGTCCACGTCGTCTGTCGTCTGTACGTAGACCATCATCTCGCGTGGGCCGTTCGCGGCGTCCTGCTGCGTCAGGATGAGCATGCTATGTACCATTGGAATGAGGAGCAAGATGGCACCCACGACACCCACGACGCCCACCAGCCCGGCGATGCCACGGCGCCGCACGTCACGCTGGGCGCGACGGGCAGCCGCTAGCGCGCGAATATCTCGCGCCGCGCCGTCCGCCCGCACGGGTGTCTCGTCCCCTGCTGATGACTCCGCCGATGCGCGCTCACTGGTGAGCAACTCAGCGCGAGTCTCAGCGGGCGGTCCAGCGCGAGTCTCAGCGAGGGCCGCAGTGGGTGCGGCCATGCGCGCGCGAACGAGCGAGAAGAGCGGTGCGGCGTGAGCGATACACTGGCGTACTACCCAATCCAGCGCTAAGCCCGCCAGCAGCATCAGCGACAGCAGGATGTGGATCGTGAGCCAAGGCATCTTCTCACCCGCCCAGGAGTAGAGGCCGAGAGAGGCGACGAACCACCACGCGAGGAAGAGGCGGAAGCGTGTGGGACGGGCCAGCGCATAGGCGATGCCCGCCAGCCCGAAGACGACCGCGAGCTGCTCGTAGAGCGGAATGAGCATCAGGTAGTAATACCAGGGTTGGCCGCCACGCGCGATCTGCTGCTGTTGCAGCCAGTAGTAGAGTCCCTGCCAGAGGCCACTGCCGACGCCTTGGGAGAAGCCCTGACCCAGGGTGATGGGGCGGCTTGGGCCAGGAATAATCCAGAAGAGGGCGGCAAAGAGGATCCAGGAGAGGACGAAGGCGACGAACCACTGCACCCAGTGGATGCGCAAGAGCAGCAGGAGGAAGGGCTGGTGCTCGGTGTCCAGCCGCGCGCGCAGCCGCGTGATGCCGCGCGCGGGGGCGAGGGCGGCGCGCTCGATGCGCTCGACCAGCGGCCTGGTCGCCATGGGAATCTCGTCTTCCTCCTCGCCAAATGTGTCAGCATCTCCGGCACCCTCGAAGGCGGCGGCGGGCGCCACATCACGCACCAACTGCCAGATGAGGACGGTGATGACCACGAGCGCGATGATGATGCTCACGTAGAGCAGGACCGCAACACTCGTGTTCTCGAGTTGTCGCACCTGTGCCAGACTCTTGTCTGGCTCTTTGTTAATGTACGCGCTCAGCTCAGCGAGCTTGCGCAGGCCGAGCAGCGCGGCGCTGGCGCCCGCGGTGGCCAGCGCCAGCAGGAGCAGCGCGCGGCTGAAGAAGGTGCGCTCGCGCTCTGAGAGCACGCGCGGCAGGAGGCGCTCAACGCCATGAGCCAGCTCCCAGACGGCGAGGACCACCAGGAATGAGCCGGCGATTGCCAGCATGAGGAAGAAGCCTTCGAAGGTGGCATAGGCGAGCACCGCCATGAGGAACATGCCGACGAACCAGCCGGTTGTGCGCTTCTGGGCGAAGCGCACGGCGCAGACCACCATGGCGAACATGAAAAAGTTGAAGTAGATATCCTCGCGCAAGAAGCGTGAGAAGTAGACGAACGTGGGCGAGACCGCCAGCAGTAGCGCCGCGATCAGTGCGCCAGCCCGACCTAGCTCGCGCCGCAGTCCCAGCGGGAGCGCCACGATGCCCAGGCCAAAGAGCGCGGGGGCGAAGCGCGCCGTAGTGTCGTTGAGCCATGGATTGCCGGCGGCGCCGCCTACGCCGAAGAGGTGTTGCGCCGCGAGGATGAGGGCTATCGCGATGCCCTCGATGTGAAACTGGAACGGGCCGTGCAGCAGGGGGTCATAGGCGTAGGTTGACGGGTCGCGCGCGAACAGGAGTGAGTAGAAGGCATGCATGCTCTCATCATGGTGCAGTGGCTTATCGCCCAGCCCCCAGAAGCGGGTGAGGGCGCCCAGCGCGATGACGGCGATCCACAGGTATTGCTCGGTCGTGAGGTGGCGGATGCGCTGCCAGCCAGAGCGCGCGAACGCTCCGCCGCGCTGGCGTAGGGACGGGAGCAACAGGCGTGGCAGTGGTGTTCGGGTAGCCCGCTCGCCACGCGCTGTCTCTGGCGCGTCTGTCACGGCCATCTTTGGGAACATAGTCCCCTCCTGGTCATCGTCGGCCACAGGGAGGCTGGGCCGAATGGGTCGCGCACGCGGAGCATGCGTATCTGGTGGGGTTGCGGATGGGGTCGCGGATGGGGTCGCGCCGCGCGGAGTCGCGGATGGTGATGCTGCCCCGGCGGATGCTGCCTCTCCCAGTGCTACCGTCACGGGCGTCTCGGCAAGGGGATGCGCTGACGCGACGTGCTGGGGTGGTGCGTCGGCTGGGGTGTGTGGCGTCGCGCCGTTGGCGTGGCGTGGCATGGTGGTGGGAGGAGTGGTGGGCGATGGCGTTTGGGTCGGCCTGGCCGCCTGGCCCGCACGCCGCTGTGCTCGTGATGTCGCACCCGTGGCGCGCGTTGGGTCGTCGCCCACGCGCCGCATTGTGGCGATCGGCGCTTTGCGCCCGTGGCCTTTGCCCTTCTGTCGAGATTCTGAATGCCCCATCTGCTCGCTCCCCTTAAGATGGCACCGCGTAGATCGTCACGCCGCCATGCGCATAGACGGTGGGGAGGAAACTGGCAAACCGCCTCAGATCGGCGCCAGGATACAGTTCACGCTCCGCCGCCCCGACATACACAAACCGCACAGCATATTGCCGTAAGATCTGAAGCACCTTGGTCTGGTCCGTGCTGGTATAGATCTGATTGACGGCGCTCACCCGGAGGTCAATGATACCGACGTGTGCGGGTTGCGCCAGCCAGTTGATGCGCCACTGCACCTCATGGCCGCCCCATCCCAGCAGCGTAGGCAGCCCAGTGAACGCTGAGACGCGCCCGTAGTGCGTGTACTCGTCGTAGCGTGCGCCCTCGACTATCACAGGATTCCCGGCGATGTGCGTATTGAGCCAGACGATAGCATCTTCGTCCCCCAGGTTGATGGGGTCGGTCGCCATGTAGGCGGCGCCATCCAGCGAGCGAGGCAGCGTGAAATTCTCCGTGCGCGCGGAGACCGCCAGCACGGGATAGACGAACGCGGCAGCCACCAATATGGCGAAAAGCGCTATCCAGAGCACGATACCACCTGTGCCGAGCCATCGCAACACGGGCACCCTCTTGGGGTGCCACTTGGGGTACCACATGAGCAAGGAC
>JADMIN010000778.1 GCA_015478575.1 Ktedonobacterales bacterium
TCGTTGAGCAGCTCGTGCAGTTGGATTTTTATCCGCGCAGCGCCACGAGCAGCGTCCCTGCGCTGGAAGTGCGCGGCGAAAATTACCCGCTCGTGCATCTGGCTTCGTATCTCCACCTCACGCCGGGTCCCGTCAGCGACAAATCGCCGGTCCTGCTCATCAACGCAGGGCAGCGGCGCTGGGGCGTGCTGGTGGACGCCATCGCCGGGCGGCAAGAGATCGTGGCGAAAAGCCTGGGGTCGCACCTGCGCAATGTGCCTGGCGTTTCCGGCGCGACGGTGCTGGGCAACGGCCAGGTTGTGCTGATCCTCGACGCCATCGAAACCCTGGCGCGCCCGTTGCGCCCAAACGCGAACGTGCCGCAAATCCCGCCACCAGGGACGGTGCTGCCGGGCGCGCAGCCCAACAACCGCAGTTCCGTGTTGGGCGAGCAGCGCGTGTCGTTGCGCCCCAGCGCGGCGAATAGTCCCGCGCGGCCAGGACAAGCGCCGGGGAGCGATGGCCGTACCCTGCCCTACATCCTGGTGGTGGATGACAGCCCCAGCGTGCGGCGCGTGGTGAGCCAGACGCTCAAAAACGCCGGCTGGGACGTGCTGACGGCGCGCGATGGCGCGGAGGCGCTGGAAGTCGTCGCGCAGCGCATCCCCGTCGGCATTTTGCTGGATATCGAGATGCCGCGCATGGATGGCTATGAACTGATGGCGAAGCTCCGTAGCCAGCCGATGTACCAGAAGATTCCGCTGGTGGTGCTGACCTCGCGCGCCGCGACCAAGCACCAGCAACGCGCGCTGCAACTCGGCGCGGATGCCTATGTCGTCAAGCCCTACCAGGACGACCAGTTGCTCACGACGATCAACGCGCTCGTGCCGGTGCGGCCCAACGGCGATCCGCGCTAACCAGGTGGCATTGCTTAGCATGCATGGGGCGCGATATCGTGTCCCATGCGCTTATTGCAGCGGGCAGCGAAGCGCTGGCGGGTGAACCCGCGCCTGGGATCACGAAGCCCGCCTGCGCGGGCGAGCGCATCTGGCATGCGCGTCACTTTTAGAGCAGCGGGCTGGCGGGTTAACCCGCGCCTGGGATCACGGAGTCCGCCTGCGCGGGCTACGGACGAGGTCGGCTGGCTCACGGGCAGTGACCATGGCTCTATAGCAACAAGCGCGAAAGTGCATTATGATATCATAGACATACTGCTGAGCGCGAAAGAGGATTCGATGGCCCAACCGATGTCGCATGCGATCATCCGCTGGCATGTGCGGCACGCCCTGCTGGAACGCAAACGGGCGGCGGCGCAAGCGCGGCTGGCGGCGGCGCAGACCGAAGCTGAGCGCGTGGTGGCGGCGGAACAAGCGTGCGCCTGAGACCGGAACATCCGCGAGCTGGGGCCGGACCCTTCCGCGAAAATGGGCTGAAGTCACTCTCGTCAAACGAGACATGCCAATTTGTGGCGCAATACCTAAAAAATGGCGTGCGCGGCGTTGATCTTGATGAATGCGCTTCACCGACTTGCTGCAACGATGCGGCGCGCATACTATCAGGA
>JADMIN010000071.1 GCA_015478575.1 Ktedonobacterales bacterium
GTCTACAGCAGTGCGCGCGTGGGGATCTTCGCGCAGGACGTCACCATCCCACTGGTCAGCGAGCAGGGACAGTGGCGCGTCACGTGGACGCCTGGCCTGATCTTCACGCAGTTGGATGATCCTGGCTTCGATCCCTCTTACCAGCGCAAGGTGCGCCTCGCCGAGAGCCAGGGCAACCGTGGCACCATCTACGACAAGGATGGCAACGTCATCGCCAAAGACCTGCCGGTCTGGCAGATCGTGGTCAATACTGGGCAGGCGGGAGATGAGGGCAAGCTGGTGCAGGCGCTAGGTAACGCGCTGGCGCTGCCCACGGACCAGATCAAGACCAATTATGAAACCGCGTGGCCCTGTGGACCGCAGGGCTATCGGCTGGTGAGCACGCTGACACAGCAGCCATCGAGCCAATCGCAGAGTGCCCTCAGCGCGATTGCGGGCGTCTCGGTGTCACAGACCACCCGGCGCGTCTATCCGTACGGGCAGGATCTCGCCGCGGTGACGGGCTATGTCTCCCCCATTAGCGCGGACGAATATAACGGCGATAAGAGCCATGTCTACGGCTCATGCGACTTCGTTGGCCACACCGGCGTGGAGGCCTGGGGCGAGCCGTATCTGCGCCCCGTCAAGGGCGGTGTGCTCAAGATCGTCAACGCCAACGCCGACGGCAGCGATGGCCCGACCGCCTATACGGTCGCCTCGCGCACGGCGGCAAACGGCGCGGACGTCCACACCACCATCGCGCTGGCTGACCAGCAAGCGACGATGAAGGCGCTGCGCGCGAACCGCAATGGCACCGGCAGCGGTGCCTTCGCCGTGAACCCTACTACAGGCGAGGTGCTCGTGATGGCGAGTAATCCGGCCTGTGATCCCAATACCTTCTCGCTCGGCAATACCGCCGGGCAGCAATCCTGTGTGAATGATACGGTGCGTCATCCGCTGTTGAATAACGCGCTCCAAGCGACGGTGCCCACCGGCTCCATCTTCAAGATGGTGACGCTCGCGGCGGCGTTGGAAAACGGCGTCTCGCCGACCGACACCTTCTTCTGTCCCGGCTATTACCAGATTCCGGGGCAGGCGCAAAAGAGTATTGACGACAAGCCGACGGGTCACGGCACGCTGACAGGCCCCGCCGCCATCGCCCCTTCCTGTGACGTGGTCTTCTGGCAGTTGGGGGTCAAACTCGGCGACAAAGACCCGAATATCGTGCCCACGATGGCGCGCGCCTTTGGCTATGGCGCGCCAACCGGCGTTGTGGGTGTATCCGCTGGTCTAGAGGCCGCCGGTCTGGTGCCTGATCCACAATACTACCGCGACAAGAAGAATGCGAACTGGGCACCGGTGAACTCAGCCAACCTCGCCATCGGCCAGGACGACTTCCAGGCATCACCCGCGCAAGTCGCGATGGTCTCGCAGGCCATCGCCAACAACGGCGTGCGTTTGCAGCCGCGGCTCGTGACTTCGATCACCAGCGGCAACACGGTCATCGCCACCTTCCCGCTGAAGCAGATCGGCACGGTGCCGGTCTCCGCGAGTAACATGACGGTCATCCAAGTGGCGATGGAGGGTGTCACGCAGCCTGGTGGGACCTCATACGATGTCTTCAAGGGCTTCCCGATCCTCGTGGCGGGCAAGACGGGTACCGCGCAGGCATGCGATAATTGCGGCGCGCTGCCCCATGCGTGGTTTACCTATTACGCGCCGGCGTCACCGCCCTCCGGCCCGTCAGTACCACCACAACTGGCAATGGCCGTCCTCTTCGCGAATGCCGGGGGTGGTGATCAGAATGCGGCGCCGGTCTGCCGCGCGCTGCTGATCGCTCACTTCGGCCTCTCATCGAGTCAGAGCACCAGCGGCGGCTGATCCACCGGTTTCTTCTTCCAGCGACGCGCCAGCGACACGGTGGGCCGCGCTGGAAGGACCGCGGCCTGTTGCTCGTATGGCGTCGTTGGGCGAGGCACGCGCGTCGCACACGGGCACGCGCCTCACCATCTGCCGTGCTTATCGCCCGAATGGGAGCAGCGAGAGCAGCGCGAATTTACCGTTGGTCGTATAGAGGTTGAAGGTGATGGAGAGATCGAGCAGGAAGATGAGGGCGAGCATACCCGTGAGCGCGCCAGCGCGCAGCCATGGCAGCGGCGTCACACGGCGCGTGAGCGCCACTGCCGCCCACCCCAGCACCAGCCCGTAGAACGGCAAGAGGTAGAACTGCCAGTAGGTATGGTACAGGGCGCCATTCCGGAAGAGCAGGATGTGGCTCAGGCCCCACAATCCGGTGAGAGCCACGGCCTGTGCGCGTAGCGGCCACCCTGCCGCGCGCGCCCGCGTCAGCGCGAGGAGCGCCGCCGGTGGCAGCGCGAACAGGCTCCAAGCGCCAAAGCCCTGGGCATTCTGTGCCAGCACCGATAGCAGCCAGGTGCGCGTCGCCAGATGCCCCCCCACGCCGCCACCGCTCAGACGAAAGCGCAGCACCAGCAACACCGTGGAGAGGTTGCCACCGAGTGCCCACGCGATCTGCGCGAGGATCAGCGCGCAGATGCCCAGGGCGGGGAGGACCACTGCCAGCAGCACGGTGCGGCTGGGGCGCCGCCGCACCAGCCAATCGAACGCGAAGAGGATGAGGGCGAAATAGACGAGCGGCCAATCGAAGGCAGCGCCGATGACGGTAGCGCTCGCCATGAGCGCGACCCAGCGTCGTCGGCCATCCTCGCGCCATCGCACATAGCCGGTGAGCAGCCCCAGCGCGCAGGCGAGGGTAGGCGCCTCATGCGCGACATCGCGGCCAAAGTAGTCGAACATCGGGACAAGCGCGTAGACCGCGGCGGCCATGCGCGCGACCACGGGATCGAAGAGGTGGCGCGCGAGCGCGTAGAAGAGCACCAGCCCCAGGAGGGAGAAGAGAATGGGCACCAGGCGCACCGCCCAGAAATCGTAGCCAAACAGGAGTAATGAGCCGGCGATAGTCAGGCCGAGCAGTGGCGGGTGATCCCCATAGGTCCGCGGATGGATATCGCCGGTCAGATAATACTGGAAGTAGGCATTCGCGGATTGCACGCCATAGGGGCCGGTGGCGGTGATGGGATACTGGCCAAGATCCCAGGGTTCGCGCCTCATGCAGGTGGGATCGGGACTAATGGCACAAAGCAGGCGACCGTCTGCATAGTCTTGCCCTTTGGTCACTCCCAATCCATAGCGGATGTGGCTGATCGCCGCATTGGTGAAGACATTGCCGTTAGTTTCGTGGACCGCTTGCCAGGGCGTCGCGATGTTGATCGTCAGGAAGAAGGCCGCGAGGAGGAGCACTCCGCCGAAGGCCGCATGTGTGCGCGCCCAAGCAGACCAGTAGGCGCGCGACGCGGCGATCCGCCGCCACGCGAGCGCGCCGCTCTCTCGCATCTTTGGCAGCCACGTGGCGAGACCGCGCGCGGGGAAGGCGCGAGTCGGTGTCATGGCTGGTGAGGTAGGCGAGGCATCCCGCACATGTGGTCGTGATGGCCGTATCTCCACAATAGCCTCCTCCCATCTCCGCTACCCTGGAGACACCCACGCGAGTATACCATGCCGCACCGTGAGAGTAGCCCTTCTGGGGGTGGGGCCGCGCGTTCTGGCGACCAGTAAAGATACCGTGATCCCTCCCGCGTCGAGCGCGGGCAACGGCACGCCGCGCGTAGGCCAGCGCGCGTGAGCCGGGAAGGAGAGTCGCCATACGGGAGCGACGAATCCGCTCGCCGCTAGGAAGTGGAGGCCACGCGCCGACTGAGTGGGTGCTCCTCTAGCCTAGCGCCATGTTGTACCATGAGCATGGCATCTCGCTCTGGTGGACGCACGTGCGGAGCGGGTGAGAGGGAGGACGCGAGGAGAACGAGCTATGGCAAAAGAGCAGGACGCGCGGAAGCTAGGGGCGCTCATCATCGGGGCGTCATCGGGCATCGGTGCGGCGCTGGCGCGGCGGCTGGCCCGGCAGGGCTACCGGGTGGCCCTCCTCGCCCGCCGCCAGCGGCCACTCGACGCGCTCGCCGAGGAACTGAATACCGGCGCTGAGGGCGCACCTGTCGCATTCATCTACACGCACGATGTCGCGGCGTATGAGGAGGCGCCAGCGCTCTTCGCGCGTATCCTGGCGGATGTCGCGCCGCTGCGCCTCGTCATCTACGCGGCGGGCATTATGCCGCATGGCGCCACCGGAGCCACGTTCGCGGACGAGCGCGCGATTCTTGAGACGAACACCATCGGCGCCATGCGCTGGTTTGGCCTGGCCGCGGTGGCTTTCGAGCGTGAGCATGGCGGCACCATCGTGGGCATCTCGTCGGTGGCCGGCGACCGGGGGCGGCCTGGCAATGGCGCCTACATGGCCTCGAAGGCGGTGTTGAGCAGCTATGTGGAGTCGTTGCGCTACCAGCTAAAGCCAGAGGGCGTGCGTGTCGTAACGGTCAAGCCGGGCTATGTGGCCACGCCGATGACGGCTGGATTGCGCTTGCCCCGTCCGCTTACCATTACCGCGGATGATGCCGCGCGCCATATCGCGCGCGCCGCCGAGCGCGGCCTCGCCGTCGCCTACGTGCCAGGCTACTGGCGCGGCATCATGTGGACTGTGCGTCGGCTCCCCGCGAGCATGATCGCCCGCCTGCCCGGCTAACGTGCCCAGCCGATACCCCAACTGAAAGAGACCGGCATGCGTACGCCCCTCATACCCCTAGCCAAAGAGACGCTCGAAGGCTATGGCATGCGTAGCCGGGCCAACTGCTATGTCGCGCGGCCGCGAACGCGGGAGGAGGTCGCCGCCATCTTCGCCGCCGCGGCTGAACGCGGCATGAGCGTTGGCTTGCGCGGCGCGGGTTGTAGCTATGGCGACGCCGCGCTCAACGATGGCCAGATCGTCCTCGATTGCGCGGCGCTGAACCGTGTGCTGGCCTGGGACCCGCGGGTCGGAGAGATCACCGTTGAGCCTGGTGTCACTATCGAGCACCTCTGGCGGCACACATTGGCCGCGGGCTGGTGGCCGCCGGTCGTACCAGGGACGATGGCGGTGACGGTCGGGGGAGCCGCCGCGAGCAACATCCACGGCAAGAATAACTGGCGGGATGGCACATTCGGCGACCACATCACCCGCTTCGAGTTCCTGTTGCCTTCGGGGGAACTGGTCACCTGCACCCGCGAGCGGAATGCCGATCTCTTCTTCGCCGCCATCGGTGGCTTCGGCTTGCTCGGCTGCTTCGTCTCCCTCACCCTGCGTCTGCGGCCTCTTACTTCGGGGTTGGTGCGGGTGCGCCAGACGGCGCACGCCTCATTGGCCGAGCTGCTCGCCGCGCTGGAGGCCAGCACCGCCGAGGCCACCCACCTCGTGGCCTGGATTGATACCAGCGCGCGCGGCAAGCATATCGGCCGTGGGCTTCTCAAAGCCATGCGCGAGCTGGCTCCCGGTGAAGATCCCGATCCAGAGGGCAGCCTGGATCCCACGACACAGCCCCCTTCCGGGCGCCTCGCCGGTGTGCTCCCTGTCACCTGGATTCCCCGGCTGGCGCGGCCCATCGCGACGCCGCTGGGTATCCGGTTCGTCAACGCTGGGCAGTGGCTGCGCGGCAACCTGCCCGGCGCGGCGCGTCCCCATGACGAACGCTACGTGCCCGCCAACTTTCTGTTGAACTTCATTCCCAATTTCACGCACATCTACCGACCGGGAGGATTGATCCAGCACCAGAGCTTCGTGCCAGGAGAGAAGGCGGAGGCCGTGTTCCGAGCTATTATCGAGCGGTCGCAGGCGGCCCATTTGGTGCCAGCGCTGGCAGTGCTCAAGAAGCACCGGCCGAGCGGTTTTCTGCTCAACTACCTTCCTGATGGCTATTCCCTGGCGTTGGATTACGCGGTGCCGCGGCGCGCTGAGACGGCCACGCTCGCCCTCATGGGCGAACTGAACGCGCTGGTGGCCGCGCATGGCGGCAGCTTCTTCCTGGCGAAGGACAGCACGCTCTCGCCAGAGGACTATCAGCGCGCCTTTGGGGTCACCGCCCTGGAGCGCTTCGCCGCGCTCAAAGCACGCTACGATCCCGACCAGCGACTCCAGACGGATCTCTATCGCCGCGTCATTGCCCCCGCACTGCGCGCGGCCACGCGCCAGCGGTGAAGCTCACTGCCGCGCGCCTTTCGAGCCGTGGAGTTTGAGCTATGGTCGGCTACCGCTGGATCAGCGGCAGCCCGTAGATGATCCCAACGACCGTCACCATGCACAGCGCGACCGCCCCCAGAATCTGTGGATCGCGCCAGAGCAATTCGTCTGGTTGGTCACCCCGCGCCTTGACGTAGACGAGGTAGAGGTAGCGGAAGACGCCGAAGAGGACGAAGGGAATGGTGGCCATCAGCGCGTGGCTGGAGGTCTCGCTCTGGAAGGTGTAGAGGCTGTAGGTGATGAGCGTGCTGGTGACCATCACACTCATGAGTTGGTCGAGCAGCGGCAAGGTATAGTCACGGAGATTTGCGCGGTGGGTCGTGGCATCCCCGCTCAACATGACCAACTCGGCGCGACGCTTGCCCAGCGCCAGCACCAAGGCCAGGAACATCGTGGTGAGATAGAACCAGGGTGAGATGGGCACCGACGCGGCGAACGCGCCCGCCAGCGCCCGCAGCACGAACCCCGCCGCGATCACGAAGACATCCCAGAGCACGTACTGCTTTAGCCAGCCGGAATAGGCGAGATTGAGCACGACATAGAGCGCGATCGCGGCGGTGAAGAGTGTCGCGCTGCCGCCCCACTTTGTGAAGCTGTCGGCGGCGCCGGTCGGCTCCCGGCGCGCCAGCGCGTAGGTGAACACGCCAGCGCCGAGCGCGCAGAGCACCGCGACGATGCCTGCCAGCCGAATCGAGAGGTGGCCCGAGGCAATGGGGCGGAAGCGCTTCTTTGGGTGGGTGCGGTCCTGCTCGCGATCCGCGAGATCATTGACCACGTAGATCGCGCTGGCGGCGAGCGAGAACGCGAAGAAGGCGAGCAGGATGCGTTCCAGCGTCGGCAGGTCGGTCATGCGGCGCGCGAAGAGCGCGGCCAGCAGCACCAGCCCATTCTTGGTCCACTGTGTCGGCCGCAGGGCGCGAACCGCATAGGGGAGTTGGTGTGCCAGTGCCCCCCACGGCGGGGCGGTGGTGGCCTTGGAGGCGGCCACGCGCGCCAACGCGGGTGTGCTTAGGGGCGGCTCGCGATGAGCATCGGCGTCCAGGGGAGATCTCATACGCTCATCCTTCCGCTGTTTCGCATGGCTTCCGCGTGGCTTCCGCGTGCCTGCTCGCCGCACCTGATCTGGCAGGGGTATATCGCGGCGCCTTCGGTCGCCGCGTCCTTCCTCCTCACATGACACGCATGCCCAAAACGCACACGCGGCAAGGGGCGCGCATGAGGGGAGCGTGACGCTGGGTGGCTCAGGACGTGTGGCATCTCACCAGAAGACTATGCGTATTCTAGCCAATGGCCCGTCGCCCATCAAGCGTTCGGGACCTCAGGGCTGGCGCGCTAGCAGCGCCTCGACCGCGGCGGTGGTGGGCAGCGAAGGCAGCGCGCCCATCCGTGTGGTCGCGAGCGCGCCCGCCGCGCTGGCTCGGCGCAGCGCCTCCGCCCGCGGGCGACCCGCTGCCAGAGCAGCCGCCAGCGCGCCACAGAAGGCATCGCCCGCGGCGGTCACATCCACCGCCGTCACGGCAAAAGCGGGCATCTCCACACAGTCCATGGGGTCGCCGTCCTCACCGCTACCACACCAGATGTGGCCGCGCGCGCCCAGCGTTATCACCACCTGGCGTGGCCCGCGAACCAGCAGCCGCGCCGCCGCCCCCCGCGCGGTCACCGATGTGGCAACCGCCATCCCAGCCAGCGCCTCGGCCTCCGTCTCATTCACTACAAGGAGATCGGCCAGCGCGAGCAGCGCATCACTGAGTGGCTCCCTGGGAATAGGCGCGGCATTGAGCAGGGTCGTTAGGCCGGCCACACGGGCGAGCCGCAGCCCAACGGCGACCGTGGCGAGTGGCGTCTCACATTGCGTCAAGAAGACCGCGCCCCCCATGCCACTTGCCAGCGGCAGGTCGCGCATCGCCGCCTCTACGTGCGCCACGGTGAGCGTGCTGTTGGCGCGCGGCGTGGCAACGATCGCGTTCTGCCCATCGCCGCCAAGCATGAGCACCGAGGCGCCGGTGCCGACCACGGCATCGCGCGTAACGTGCGCCCGCTCGATACCCTCCGCGGCCAGCGCCGCGAGAAAGGTCTCGCCGAAGCTATCCTGGCCCACGCGCCCAATCAGGTGAACGTGGGCGCCCAGCCGCGCCGCCGCGACCGCCTGATTGAAACCCTTGCCGCCAGCGAAGATGCCGAACGCATCACCCAGTAGCGATTCGCCTGGCAGCGGCAGCCGCGGCGCGCGGGCCACGAGATCCGTCATCAGGCTGCCCAGGACGATGACCGCACCCATCACCCATCTCCCTTTCTTTTGGCGTGGCACGTGGCGCTACGTGCTGATGCGGATTCGCACCGCACCTGAGGCGTCCGCGGGCCAGTTGGCCGCGAGTATGCGCACGCGCGTGGGCGAAGGGCAGACCACCATCCGCCCGTCCAAGCGCATCCGCCGAGGCCGCTCCACCGGCGTTGCCGCACGGCGTGATTATGCTATACTGCGGCGGAGAAAGGAAAGCGAGCACTGACATGCCCACCTACCTGACCCACCTTGAATGCGCCGAGTGCGGCTCTCCTCATTCCGCCGAGCGCGAGCAGCATCTGTGCGCGTGCGGCGGCGTGCTGCTGGCACGCTATGATCTGGCGCGACTGGCCCACGAGCTACCACGGGCGACGGTCACGGCGCGTCCCTGGAATGCTGGCC
>JADMIN010000072.1 GCA_015478575.1 Ktedonobacterales bacterium
GTGATGCCCTGCTCCGTGAAGTTGGGCGCGCCTTCATCGTGCCCATAGCCAACAAAACGGTACACGGCGTTGACGCCGACGAGGTAGCCAATCGCGGCGAGAATCGCGCCAGTGATATAGCTAGGGACAAGCTTTTGCGTGGGACTCATGCGTATCGTGCTCATTGCGGCCTCACCCTTCGTAGCGGATTACTCGTAACGAACGACTCCCGTCAGGGCGATGGCTGGTGGCCCACCAAAGCGGAAGGTGCTCGATGGCTGCTGCATCGGCTGTTGCGTGATCCAGTTGGTGAAGTCGTCGTCGGTGACGACCCTGAGCGGCGTATTCATGTAGGCATGGTAGAGGCCACACAGCTCAGCGCAGCGCACCTCGTAGTCGCCGATCTTGGTGGGAGTGACGTTGGTAATGCGCGTGGTCTGGCCAGGAACAGCATCCTGCTTGACACCCAACGCGGGAATCCAGAACGAGTGCTGCACGTCAATCGAGGTGATGATGAACTCCACTGGCCGACCCACCGGCAGTTCCAGCGTCGTGCCCCCAGCATAGGCGTATTGCGGATAGCTATAGTTCCACAGCCACTGCTCAGCAGTGACGCGCACCTGGAGCACATCCCCCTTTGGCGAGGCGTTGACCTTGTTGAGGAAGACCAGACCGTAGCCAAAGAGGAAGGCCACCAGCGCGACGGAGATCGCGACCCAACTGATCTGCAGCGGCAGGTTGCCGCGCAGCGCTGGACCATCGGAGGGTGGCGGGCTGGGGCTGCGGAAGGCGAAGACGCTATACCCCATGTAGACCACGACCAGCAAGAAGACCGGGATCGAGAGCAGGGTAAAGAGAAAGAGTACCTGATCCACTTCGCCAGCCCGGTCAGATGCCACCGTGGGCACCATGCCCGCCGCGGCGAGCGCTGGTAGGGCGAGCATAGCGGCGATAATGCCGATCACCGAGGTCACGATCCAGATGAGCGTCGCCCGTAGGATGTGCCTCCGCTGTTGTGGCGCTTCATTCATGTGTGAACCACCGTGCCTCTCAAGGAAACGTCGTCGTAAACAGCCGCGGCGTATGCCGCGGCAGGGGCCAGGGCCTTCTGGGCGGCAGGCGTGCCGAGACGACCGCTAGACGACCGTGAGCGTGCCCGACATATAGCCCTTGGTGGACATCGGCCCACCAAAGCCGTTGAAAGCGGAGCCGCAAGGCACAAAGCACTGCCAGATATACTTGCCGGGACCACTGGTCGTGAAGGAGAAGCGTGTGATGACCGGCTGCGGGAAGCCGTTGTCGTCGGCCGCGCGGTCATCCGGCACCCCCATGATGGGCACGCTGACGTAGAGCCAGGGCTGGCTAGAGCTAGCGATCGAGTGGATCGTGAAGGTGTGTGACACTTTGTCTGGGGCAACGCTGGTCATCGGCTGGAACGACATGCTGGGATCCATCGCGACGTCCATACTATTGCCGAGCGTGCCCTGGGGGGTGGAATAGAACGTATTGAGGAGCGAAGTCGCCCCATCATAATTCTCGATGGTGATCGTCACCACGGAGTTTGCCGGCACGACAAGCGCGGTGGTTGGTCCATACGTGACCCAATTCTCCTGCTTGGCGGCTAGCGCGTTGAGGATCGGCTCGTTGGGTCGCTGGAGGCGATAATTATGCTCGGCCTCCCAGGCGGGATTCTGGTTTGGGCTGTTGGGAAAGGTTTGCATCGTCAGCGAGACCTGTTTGAGCGTTCCCTGCGGGGTGTTCATATACTGCCCTGTGCCCATCGCCATCATCGGGGGCAGCTCGATGGACAATAAGTTCAGTTGCCAGAGCAATGCCAGGACGGCGACCGTTCCGCCTGCCACCGTTAGAAAGGCGCCGAGATACTTGCTTTTGCCCACAAGACCCTCCTCGTGCGTCACGCGACACATCTTCGTGTGGCGAAGCGCGAGCACCTGTGCGCCCGCCGCACTCGCTTATGAGCATGCTTACATATCCACAAGGTGAGCGCATGGTGCGATCGCACCATTTCTTAGCCTATTCGCCTACGAAAGAGCCTACGAAAGAGCCTTTGTGCCGACATGGGCGCCCATGCCCGCGAATGCCACGAGGCGCCGCCCACGCCGCGCGCTCTGCCCGCACGGTCGGCGGCGACATTCGACAACGCGACATCCCGCCAGGAGAACCGCGCCTCAGATGAGCTCGCGCCGCGCGGCGACCACGAGCGCCTGGAGGCGTGTGCGCGCCCCCAATTTATCCATCACCTTGGTGACGTGGTTGCGCGCGGTGATCCGGCTGATGCCCAGCGTCACCGCCATCTCTCTGGTGGCCAGCCCACAGGCTAGCAGCCTGAGCACCTCCATCTCGCGTGGCGTGAGCTGAACGGCGGGCGTGTCGGGAAAGTAGCCCTGACCCGCTGGGCCAGCTCCCCCATCAGGGGGCATGTGTATCTCGCCCATTACGCGCGCCACGCTCTCATCCAGCCGGTGATGACTCGTCACATCCGCGAAGAGATGTACCAGCCGCGTCTCGCCGGAGAGGGTGCGTGTCGTGAGGGTGCCCACGCTGATCCACTTGCCCCCACCGTCGCGCGTGGCGATGTGGGCCTCAAAGGTATCGCCTGTCTGTCCCGACTTCGCGGCGCCAGCGGCCATGCAGTCCGGGCGGCAGTGGATGCGGCGCTCTGGTGGACAGCCACGCATCACGTCGTAGCAGCGCCGACCGATTACCTCCTCAGCGGCATAGCCAAGCACGCGCTCCGCGGCTGCGTTCCATGCCACGATATGCCGCTCTGGATCAACACTAAACGCGCCGATGCTGATCCGTTCCATGTCGAGAATCAGCGCATTCTCTTGCTGCCCGGCGCTCTCACCCATGTTGGCGCTCTCACCCATGTTGGCGCTCTCACCCATGTTGGCATGCTCCCTCTGTCCGCTCGATGTGGCGCTCTGTCGTGACCTGGAATCGTCTGCCATACTGAAATAGCCGTGCTGAAGAAACACTCCGTCATGAGCCACTGACCCAACCTGGACAGGCCAGCGCGCCGGTACGCACGCGGCGCCGATGAACTGGCCATTTGGGATGGTATTCTAGCGCCTAGTATATAGTGTTCCATCAAGCTGTCTAGGGGGTGTGTTTGCGGACGGTGAGAGACCAGCGTTTTTTCTCATCGGTTTCTTGCGCTGTTGGCGGCGATGGAAGCGAGGCCGAGCATGGTACCGATCATAGATGAGTTTGACGCCCCGCTTGATGCCCGCTGGACGCGCACCGTTCCCGGTGGTGGGAGCCTGAGCATCGCGCACTCGGCGCTGCGGCTAGCGCTGCCGGCGGGCGCGGTGGCGGGCCGCTACAGCGACGCGCAGATTGACGACTATAGCTCACTGCCCCTCAGGCGCTTCCCCTGGCGCCCACCGTTGCGGCTAGAGGTGCGCGCCCGTGCCTCGCATCCTATCGCTCCGCTCTCGATGGCTCCCACACTGGGAGAGAGGGGAGGAGAGCGCCAACTCTCCCTACGCGGCACCGCTGGCTTTGGCTTCTGGAACTATCCCCTCTCGCTCACTGGCGCGCCGCGGCGCCTGCCGGACGCCGTGTGGTTCTTCGCCGCCTCGCCGCCGTCGAATATGGCGCTGGTGCCGGGCAGCCCTGGCTGGGGCTGGAAGGCCCAAGTCGTTCACGCGCACCGCTGGCGGGCGCTGGCGGCGGGGGCACCCGCGCTGGCAGCCATTCTCGGTGCGCGAGTGAGTGGACGCGAGGCGCTAGCCGAGCGCTGGGTGGGGCGTGTCACGGGCGCGCATGAGGCCCATCTGGCGGTCAATCTGGCGGAGTGGCATGACTATACGCTCGACTGGCGGCGCGACCGCGCGCACTTTTTCGTGGATGGGCGTGAGGCGCTGATGGTGCGCGACCCACCACGCGGCCCACTTGGCTTCGTCGCCTGGCTCGATAACCAGTACGCGGTGGCGACGCCGCGCGGCCAGCTCCGCTTTGGCACGCTGGCGAGCGCGCCCGAATGGCTAGAGCTGGAATGGCTGCGCATCCTGCCAGGCGCGACACGCGGGCCGTGAAACGCCGCGGCTCTTCCCCGCGCTCGGCCAGCGCGTATCCTATGCTTGCGCCCCGCCCGGTTGCGGCGGCTCGTGCCGCGGTGTACAATGCCTTAGCCTACGTACGTGCGGGCGCATGCCCGCGCCAACGCGATAGCCGCCACGTTCCCGTGCCATCCGCGCGACGTTGCGCAACCTTGAGCAGGTGCGGGGCGGCCGGTTGTGTGCTCGAAGAGGAGCGATGACGCCGTGTCCGATTTTCCTGAGTTGATGATCCGCGATCTGCCAGCGGGCCTGCGCCTGGTCACGGGGGGTGTAACCGCCGCGCGGGGCTACCGCGCGGGCGCCACCGCCTGTGGCATCAAATCCGATGCTGGCCTGCCTGACCTCGCGATGCTTGTCGCCGACGCGCCCTGTGTCGCCGCTGGCACCTTCACGACCAGCCGTACCCCTGCCCATCCGGTGTTGCTGGACCAGGAGCACTTGCGCGCGGCGGGGAACCGCGCCCAGGTGATCGCCGTCAACAGCGGCAACGCCAACTGCGCTAACGGCGAGCGCGGCCTGCGCGACGCCCATCGCATGGCCGAGCTGGCCGCGGCCAGGTTTGGCGTGGATGCCATGCTGGCGCTTGTCTCCTCCACCGGCATCATCGGGCGCCCCTTGCCGATTGAGAAGGTTGCGCACGGTATCCAGCAGATCGAAGTGCATCCTGACGGTGGGCCAGCTTTCGCGCAGGCCATCTTAACGACGGACACGCGCGAGAAGACCGTAGCCGTCGAATTCGCGCTGGGTGGGCAGACGGTGCGCCTGGGCGGCTCGACCAAGGGCGCTGGCATGATCTACCCCAACATGGCGACGATGCTCTGCTACCTCACCAGCGATGCCGCCGCCGACGCCACGTTTCTCCAGACCAGCTTGCGTGCCGCCGTCGCGGATTCCTTTAACATGATCTGTGTGGATGGCGATATGTCCACCAACGATACCGTGCTGCTGCTGGCCAATGGCCGCGCCGGTAATGCGCCCCTGCGTGGCGGCGACGCCGACAGCGAGCGCTTCACGACGGCGCTACGCTATGTCACGCGCTATCTCGCCCGCGAGATCGCCCGCGATGGCGAGGGGGCGACGCACCTGATCACCGCAACGGTGCGTGGCGCGGCCTCAGATGCCGACGCGCGCCAAGCGGCGCGGGCCATCACCGCCTCACCCCTCTGGCAGTGCGCCGTGGCGGGTGAGGACCCCAACTGGGGGCGCATCCTCGCGGCGCTCGGCGCGAGCGGCGCGCACATGGACGCTGACCACATTGACATTGATCTGGGCGATGTGGCATTGGTGCGCGACGGCATGGCCGCGAGCTACGATCAGGATGCGGCCAAGCGCGCGATGGGCTTCGACGGCACGCCGCCGCAAGAGGGCGCGCCACCGCGTGAGGTCAACATCTTCGTGGACCTCCACACGGGCGATAGCGTCGCCACCGCCTGGGGCTGTGACCTGACGCATGGCTATATTGTCGAGAACACGACGTACACCCGCTAGGAGAGAGACATGACGACGACGACGACGCCAGCCGGCGGCCAGACCGCGCAACAGACGACCGAGCGGCGCGATTGGGCCGCGCTGGAGCGCACGTACTATCAGCATACTTTCAACCGCCAGCTCGTGATGGAGCGCGGCGAGGGCGTGCGGGTCTGGGACGCGAACGGCACGGTCTACCTTGACCTAGTGGCCGGCATCGCCACCAACGTGCTCGGCCACGCCCATCCACGGGTGGTACAGGCCATTGTGGAACAAGCGCCCAAGCTGATCCATGTCTCGAACCTCTACATTAACGAGCGCCAGGTGGAACTCGCCGAGCAGCTCTATCAGGTGAGCGGGGGCATGCGCTCCTTCTTTTCCAACAGCGGCGCCGAGGCCAATGAAGGCGCGATCAAACTGGCGCGCAAGTTTGGGCGCCTGCACCGCGATGGCGCGTACGAGATTCTCAGCATGGACCGCTCGTTCCATGGGCGCACGCTGGCCACCACCGCGGCGACGGGACAGAAGAAGTATCAGGAGACCTGGGCACCGCTGCCCGATGGCTTCCGCCAGGTGCCCTTCAATGACCTGGAGGCAGTGAAGGTGGCGACGACCGCGAAGACCGTGGGTATTCTGGTGGAAGCGGTGCAGGGCGAAGGCGGCATCTGGCCCGCCTCGCATGCCTATATGCAGGGTTTGCGGCAGTGGTGCGATGAGCAGCGTCTCGTGCTGATCTGCGACGAGGTGCAGGCGGGTATGGGGCGCACCGGCACGTTCTTTAGCTGGGAGCCAATGGGCATGCGGCCCGACATCATCACGATGGCCAAGGGCCTAGCCGGCGGCGTGCCTATCGGCGCGATGCTGGCGGCGCCACGGGCGGATCTCTTCGAGCCAGGGGATCATGGCACGACCTTTGGCGGCAACCCTATCGCCTGCGCCGCTGGCGTGGCCACTATTCGCACGATTGTGGAAGAGGGACTGCTCGCGCACGCGACCGCGATGGGCGCGTACCTGGGCGAGCGGCTGGAGGGGCTGGCGACGAAATATCCAGCGCATATCACGAGCACCCGTGGCGTGGGTCTGATGCGCGCCTTCGACCTGGCCGAGCCGCGGGCACAAGAGATCATGGATGGCGCGCTGGCGCGGGGCGTGCTCATCACCAACGCTGGCCCCGCTACCATCCGTCTCGTTCCACCACTGATCATCCAGCCGGGTGACATTGATGAGGCGGTTGCCCAAGTAGATGATGTGCTAGCGGCGCTCTAGTCCCCAATTTCGAGCAGCGAGGAAGTGATCTAGATGGCAGACGACGCGCAGCAGACTGACCAGGACCGCATGGACGGCCACGCGGCCAATGGCGGTGGGTCGCACGAGCGAGCGGCGGCGGTGGCCGCCGCGCGTGCCTACATGCAGAAAGGGAACGAGGCGGCCAACACGGGGGAGTATGAGGCCGCCGAAGAGTTCTTCCAGCAGGCGGTCTCCACCGACCCGACGGACGCGCGCGCGCGCTACAATCTGGCGCTCGCGCGCCAGAATCTCGGTGACCCGGAGGGGGCCATCGTCGCGTATATGCGCGCCATCCGCCTCGATCCGTCGCTGATCGAGGCATACATCAACCTGGGCAATCTCTATGGCGAGTTGGACCTGGTCGAAGAAGCGGTCGAGGTCTTCCAGCGCGCGCTCGAGTTGGATACGGGCAACGACGAGTTGTTTATCAATCTCGGCGATGGCTATCGCACCCTGGGCTTCTACGACGATGCCATTCTGGCCTACCGCCAGGCGCAGATTCTCAATCCAGAGAACACCCTCGCCGCCGACAACCTGCGCGATGTGCGCGAACGCCTGAATCAGCAGGCGGAGAACATCGCCCACCTGGAACGCCGTGTGGATGACGATCCCCGCGACCTCACGCGCTATTCCGATCTGGTGGATTCGTATCTGG
Organism: Ktedonobacterales bacterium; assembly: GCA_015478575.1. Taxonomy (GTDB): domain Bacteria; phylum Chloroflexota; class Ktedonobacteria; order Ktedonobacterales; family JADMIN01; genus JADMIN01. The sequence goes on from JADMIN010000072.1 coordinate 7,474, forward strand.
AGGCGCACCGCGAGCAGGATGCCCTCAACCTCATCAACCAGATGATCGCGCTGGAGCCGGAGAACCCCACCACCTACGAGACACAGGCGGCGGTTTATGAGGCGATGGATCAGCCTGATGAGGCGGCGGAAGCGTGGCAACATGTCGTTCAGCTCTCGCCCGATGACCCGGAGGCGTGGGAGCACCTAGGCGCGTGGCGTGAGGCCCAAGAGCGGTTTCCCGCGGCCATCTCGGCCTACCGCCGTGCCGCCGAACTCAGCCCAGATACGCCTAGCCTGCGCTTCAATCTGGCGGTGGTCCTGCGGGACGCCGAGGACTTTGATGGCGCCATCGCCACCTACCGTGGGCTGGTTGATGAATTGAAGGGTGATGAAGACGAGTTGAGCCAGGAGATGCTGGCCGATGCCTATACGGGCCTTGCCGCGACCCTCAATCTGGCCACGCGCTACGATATGGCCCTCCAGACGACCCAGGAATTTCTGGAACGATTCCCCGACCAGCCAGAGGCGCTCTATGAGCAGGCCTCCGCGCTCGATATGCTCGGTCGGCATGACGAGGCCATCGGCGCCTACGAGCGCGCGCTACAAGGGGATCCGCTGAACGCGACTTATAGCAATGACCTGGCGGATACCTACTATGCGGTGGGGCGCATTGACGACGCGATTGAGATGGCGGAGAACGCCATCGCGCTCGATCCCGAGATGGCCGTCGCCTATGAGACGCTCGCCCAGGCGCTGGAGGGCGCGGGGCGTGGCGCCGAAGCGCAAGAGGCCAAGCAACGCGCCGCGGAGTTGCTCGCGGCGGAGGAAGATGGCGAGGAGGACGGCGAAGAATAAGCATGGCAGGTGCCAGAGGCTGGTGGTGGGCGCGTGATCGGGAAGGGGGCGGGCATGTTCTGTATGGTGTGCGGGGCGGAAGTCGCGAGCCATCTCACGGCCTGCCCCTCCTGTGGCAAACCCGTGAGCGTGCGCGCACCTAGCAGCGGCGAGTTGGGCGATGCCATGCGTGACGAGACGCTGCCCGCTATCGCGCCACCATTGGTGGCCGCTCCGCTCGCGCCCCCGCCAGCCGTCACGGGCTTCGCCGACCCCAGCATCGGGTATGGTGATGTCAGCGGTTCTCTGCTTCCGCGCGACACGTTGGGGCGTGTGGTGGTGGCCACGTCTGCCGCGATGGCGGTGGATGTGCTGGCGCCGTGGGTGAGCGTTGGCGGTGTCCACACGCCGCTGGTCCGTATCGGCGCGCCAGTGCTGGCGCTGCTCGCGGTGCTGGGGCTGCCGCTGGTGGCCGTCCGCCCCACAC
>JADMIN010000073.1 GCA_015478575.1 Ktedonobacterales bacterium
CAGCGGTACTCACGGCACCATACGCCCACGGCTCGCCCTGAACCGCTGGCTCTAGGCTCGCGCGCCCATTGCCGGCGCACTCAAGCGTCACGAGCAGCGTGCGGGTAGGGAGGGCGCGCACGTCAGCGTAGGTCAGCACGATCGGGCGCTCAACCGTTCCCCCAACCGTGAGGTGCCAGTCTGGGGGGGCGAGCGCGGGTATGGGGTAGTGGTTGCGCTTATAGAAGGCGCTGTTCGGCGTGATAAGCCCCGTGTGTTCCTCGAGTCGTGTCTCGGCATTGAGCGGCTCGCGGCTCAGGATGGCCAGTCGGGGATCGCTCAGGTTCGCTGTGGCCACGGCATAGGGGAATGGCGTGTGGGTGTGGTTCATGGTGAGCACCGCCTCTTGCCAGGGAGCATTCTCGACTCAACACCGACGGAGATCGGACGATGCGCTGGCGGGGAGACCTGGCGCGTGATCGTCCGTCAGCGGCGCGCACAGCGCACCGCATACAGCGAAGTGTACCAGCGCGCGCCAGGGGCGAGCGAGTGGGCAGGCGGTGATGCTCCTTTGCGCGGAGTCGGCGACCTTTGCGCGCCAGCGGCCCGGCGATGGCGAGGCCGGGCGCACGGAGCGGTGGCACGGGGGGGGTACAGGGGGAGTGGGCCAGGCGAGCGCCAGCAGGTCAGAGTGGGGTGAAGAGAGGTGGGCGGCAAGGGACTCGAACCCCTGACATTCTGCGTGTAAAGCAGACGCTCTGCCGACTGAGCTAGCCGCCCGTGAAAATGACGAGACGTGCGGGAGGTCTTTTCCGCACGTCCGCACTCGCCCTTGGGTGCCCCCGAGTGGACTCGAACCACCACGCCCTTGCGGGCACAGGCCCTCAACCTGCCGCGTATACCATTCCGCCACGGGGGCATGGCGCGCGCCGCTCATCGCCGCGCTCGCACGGGGAAGTATACACCGCTGAGTGGCCCGTTGTCAATCGTTCGCGGCGCGAGCAACCAGGAGGCGACCACTGATACGCTGTTGGGGTGAGCGGTTGGAGGATGGGGGATGGGGGCATGGCTGCTGGTGTGGCGGAGGCGTCGTGCGCGCCACCGCGCGCACCACCCGCTCGCCAAAGGTGAGGCTGCCCGCCCGGCTCCCAGCCACGGTCCGCCGTCAGCCAGGGATGAGTGGGCCGGCGTTCATACCGCATGGACGAGGAAAGAGATGCTTTCTAGCTTATCTGATGGTGGAGCGATCACATCATCTGGAGCACATTCACTTCGCTGCCATCCGGGCAGCGGAACTGATATATCCTCATGAAGTCTCCGAGATACTCCCAATAGCGCTCTAGCCAGGAATCCCCTGGCCATTCCGGGCGTTCCTGCCGCAGGATCGTCTGGAGGAAGATTTTACCTCCCTCGACACTTCCAGCATGCGCCTCGATCCTCGCGCGCGTCAGTTCTCCGATAAATTGCGCATAGTCGCCACCGCAGACGGGCCACTGATTGGGTTGAATCCACGACACGGGTGGCGTGTGGGCAAGCTCTTCCGTTCGTTCTTGCACGTATGTCTCGCGCGCCTGTTCGTTCCAATCGGGATGCCGCGCCTCAACATTTCTGGCCAACGTCCTCTGAATCGAGCTAGGGATGTCCATTCGGGCCTTGCCCGCAAGAAAGTCTGGCAAGCACACTGGAGGCGGGTCATTGAACGCCTCATCGAAGTCGAGCAGCTCGCCATCTAGGGCAGGACATGCGCCACAGAAATAGCACGGCTTCTCAGCGAAGGCAGCACCTTCTGGGTATCCAGGAAAGTATCTGAACATGGGTATGACTACCCTCCGAGATAAGGATCGGTCCTCAGTCAGGAATGACCGAGCCGACCGGTGTGATGCGGATGGGCGCGTAGGACGCATCATCATCCGCATCAAAGGGCATTGCGTACTTACCCTACAGCCGACTCAACCCCATCGTCCACGATCCCACTCCTGCTCCCAATACTGGCGAACCAAACTCCTCCACGTTGCGTCATGCTGTACCGGTGAACCATTACGGATGGGGTGATTAACTAGGTTGTTAGGGGCACGACGATGCTCGGTCATCGTCATCTCCTCGAAGGGTCCCTCAGGATTCTGGTCGACGTGGTGGATCTCGATGCGTTCTCCCGTGGCTCGTTCAATCGGCGCGCGACCTCGCGCTGCTGGTGGCTCGAGCAGGCTATCGTCAACACGGCGTTGTATCCGCTTACCAATGAACGAGTCATTCTCGCCCCCACAATTATGCACCACATACTGGCCGACGCCCACCGCGAAGTCGTGGAGGGTGCTGACCGTGAGATCCCACATTGGCGCCGTGCCCGCCACACTGCGAAGCGCCACCACCACCGCCGCGCCGCCATCCGCGCGCACCACCCGCTCGCCCAGGGTGAGGCTGCCCGCCTGTGCCCAGCCCCGATCCGCCGTCAGCCAGGGGTGGTTGGCCGTGGTGCGGATCGTCTCGTCACGGGTGCTCGCACGTGTCGTGGGCGTCGGGGTGGTGGTCGTCGGAGAGACGATTTTCGGAGGAGGAGGCGCCTGGCTGCCGTGGCTGGCCACCGCCACTTGCTGCTGCTTGCGCGCGCCAGACGCGGGGTCCGCGCCCGTCGGCGTCGTTGGCGTCGTGCTGGTCGTGGTGTGTAGCGTCCAGCTTCATCAGATCGTAACGGCTCAGAACCCCTCAGGTACGCCAAGGACCCAGAGGGTGCCTGGCTTGTGAGGCCATGCCATGCGACATGGTCTGGATTTGTGCGTACCGACCGATAAACCGCTCTGGTCGCTCGGCGCACCGGCGAATGGCTGAGATGTAACCCGCGATCTCAGGTGCCATTTGGCTTTGCACCTCCTGCGAGGGGTTCTGAGCAGGTACGGCTGTGAATCGTATACGGGCGAAAGCCGGTGGAGAAGGGGCACACCTCTTGGCAAAGACCGGGGGAGGGCGGGCTTTCCCGCACGGCGCGCTCACAGCGCGAGCAGTGGATGACTGTAGACACGCTTGCCGCGCTTGATCGCCAGCAGCGTTCCGCGCTCGATACGCTTCCGCAGCGCTGGCTCTTTCACGCCGAGCCGCGCCGCCAGCTCGGGCAACTCCATTAGTGGCTCGCGCGTCTCCAGCGCCAGCGCGGTCAGCCGGGTGAGCCGCGGCAGCAGCCCCTCGCAGAGCAACCGGGTCAGCGGCTCAAGATCGCCCGCGTCGAGTCGAGCGCGCAAGGCGGCCGGAGACGCCTCCTCAGGGAAGCCTCCATGAAAGCCGGTGTCCGCCGCTTCCAGCGCCGCGTAGTAGCGCTTGCGCTCGTCGGCGCTCATCCCCTTGATGACGATGGGCGGGTAGCCCTGGCTGATCGCGAGGTAGTTGAGCAGGATGCGGCCGACGCGGCCATTGCCATCAGGGAAAGGATGAATGCTCTCAAAGAGCGTGTGTACGCGCGCAAGGGCGGTGAGGATGGGCATGTGCGCGAGATCCTCCAGCGCGATCTGGATTGCGGCGCGCAGGTACTCACCCACGTCGAACTCCGGCGGCTGCACCCTGGCGTGGAGGATCCGCACGCCGCCGATACGGAACTGGCCGCGGCGCTCATCCTGGCCGCGAAACAGCTCGCTGTGGACGTGGCGCACGAGCGAGAGGTCGAGGCGCAGGTCGCAATCGCGATAGTATTGCAGCGCCTGGTCGTAGACGGTCTGCGCGGTGCGGAAGTAGGTGGTGATCTCCAGACTCGAGCGCTGTCCCCGCAGCACGGCCTCCAAGTCCTCCTCGCTGGCGAAGTAGCCTTCGATGGCGAGCGAGTGGCGGGTGTCCTGGCCCAGCATATACAGCCACTCGGTGTTCTGCACGGTGGTATCGGGCAGACCGCCGAAGCGTTCGAGGAGCGCTTTGCGTGCGGGGAGAGCGCCGCACATGGGCAGGGTGTAGTCAGGCATACGGTGTCATCTCTCTCTCTATGGGGCAATCAGAACGCCCCTCCGCGGGGCCAACTGCTTCTGAAGCGCACGTCCACATGTCACACGCTCTTTTGCGCTCTACCGGTCAAGCCGCTCCAATTCAAGAGTATACGCTGTCACACATCAGGGTGACCTCCTCACTTGTGACTTGACGCCGATTGTCCGCGCGTCACCTCAGCGCTCAACGCCGGTCCCGGTCCCATTTGGCGGCGTGTCCACCACGCCCGATCATGCTCTACGCGACTATGTGGCGGATGTGTGACGGATGTGTGCCCAATGTTCAGAGCTTGCTGGGATCATGGTGTCTCCTCAACTGCGCCTGCTCGGACTGCTTACGACCGGCGCCCCCGGTCAGCGCGCCAAAGAGCACCGCCTGCCCTAGTGGGTCATCTGGTAATTGAAGAGGGTAAGGAACAGCCGGCCCCAGAGCCGGCGAGTCGCTGATGGCGCCGCACGCGCGCCCGCTGGCGCCGCGCATAGCGCTTGCCATGCCAGGTAAACGGCGTGGGGGCGACGTTCCAGCCCGCCACGGTCTCCTCCAGCCAGGTGATGATCTCCGCGACGGTCTGTGGGTGCTGCCCGTCCAGCGCTCGTCGCTTGAGGATGCGCTGCAGCGACTCGACCAGGTTGAGCCAACTGCCACTCAGCGGAGTATACAAGGGCAGCACCCCATGATGATAGAGCCAGAGGACTACCTCCAGGCTCAGATGGCCCGCCAGGTTATCCCAGATCAGGATCAGCCGCAAGGGCGGCAGGTCCAGGCAGGGTCGCCCTTCCCACGTCTGCCACTGCGCCAACGCCGGACGGTCCGCCTCGGGGGTCGTTACCACGGGCAACTCGGCCAGCACCTGTTCCAGCTCGTCCTTGAGCCAGGGGTGCAGCACCGCGTTGGGCGCGTTGGTCACTCCTGTGGCCCGCACGTGGCCCGTGGCCGGATGGAACAGGGTGAGTAACTTGGCCGTGCCATTGCGCTCATATTCGTGGGGCAGACAGCGTGCTTTGCCGATGGGTTCCCAGGACTGCCCCGCCTGCGGCACGGTCTGATACGGCCCGGCCTCGTCCTGGCACCACACCGCCACCCCCGCCGCCTCGGCTCCGGCGTAGGCTTGCTCGATCAGCCCTTTTTTCGCTCCGCTTCGGGGTCGACCACCGTGACGACCCCCGCCTTGCGCTGGCGCCGGGCGGTGCCGGTCGGACACCAGGTGCGCGTGCGCTGCCAGCTGTAGCCGGCGCGCTGCAGGGTCCGATGCACCGTATCCCGGCTCACCTGCGGCAGGCCGTTGGCCCGCAGTCGCCGCTGCAGCAGGGTCACCGACCAGGTCGCGCTCTGGTCGGTCGCACGGTCAGGAGACTCGTGCAGCGTGTCCAGGATCTGCTGGCGCTCCGCGGCCGAATAGGTCGGCTTGCGTCCTCGGCCCGGGGCGGTCTCCAGGGCCGCCAGCCCGCGCTGGTTGACTCGCCGGATCAGCCGACTCACCGCGGTGCCATAGGCGAAGCCCGCCCGGCGCGCGGCCACTTCGTACGACTGGCCCTCCGCCACCGCCAGCAGCGCCATCGCGCGTTGCCGCACATCGGCCCGCTCGCTGGTGGCGCGCACCGTCGCCTGCAAGTGCGCCCGCTCGGTGTCGGTGAGCTCCCGGAGCGGTTCGCGGATTGGTCGAGCCATCGGCTTCCTCCTTGGCTGGCGTCGTTCCCGTCTCCTCCATCCTACCTCACTTCAGCCATAACAGCCAGATGACCCACTAGGCCTTCTTTCCCACAGTCCGCCCTGGCATTCAAGCTGGTGGTCGAGGCGCGGCTCAAAGGGGCGGGCATGCACTGGGAACGCGCTAACGTCAATCCGCTGCCCGCGTCGCGCCCGCGGTCCGCACCGACCGCTGGGACACGACCTAGGCCCAGAGTAGTGCCAACCTGCGCCACCTTCCTCGCCCATGTTGCCCTCGTCCTCCGGACCTACCTCCGCCGCCCGTTGAGTCGCTCCCCAGCCCAACGCCACGCCTCCGCCGTCGGCCAAGCCCCATCCCTGGCGCCGCTATGGCCTCTCTTTGTCCGCAAAACTCTGATGTACACCCCGCGGCGAGCGAGCGCTTGACAAGATTGCTATACTGGCGATAGCCCGGACATGGACCAATGATACCGGGAGCCGCATGAGCATCACAGCATGCCCATGCTCACAAAGAAAGGTAGCCCAGTCATGCGTGTTTCACAGCTTGGTAGAAGATTGTTCTCTCTCGTCGTGATTGCGAGCGTAGTGGGGGCATACATTGGGTCAGCGCAAGTAGCCTTCGGTAAGGGCGGCCCAAAAGATAAGACGCCAAATGTACTGGAATGCAGTCGTACATATTGGAAGGAACTCGGCTCCGCCCCGTTCTCGCATACTGTTCAGAGTGGCAATTCCCATATTACATGGAGCGGAACCGTCGAGCTACTGGGACTCTGGGATAGCGGTGGCTTTAATGTCTATTGTGGTCAGATGAAAGCCACCGCTTCACTAACCACACCAGTGGGGGCGGCCAGCGCAACCGTGCAGGCGGTGCTGTACAATGGAGTAACACGATCAAATCCTCAACGCTGACAGCATCGAGCGGTCAGACAGTTACGGCCTCAGTGGGACCGCAATCAGAATCATGCGGTGAAGCGCAAGGCAATTATAGCATCTCCTCGCTACCCTACAGCGAGACCGACAGTACCACCTACCAGTGCCCCTAGCGCTGGCATGCCATGCACTGGCAATGGGTAATGGGCGGCAAACTAGGCAGCGTGGCAAGGTACTCCCGCTGTCTGGTTCTCACGCTTCAAACTTGCCCACCACATAGATTTCGCGGCTGAAGGGCACAAGAGATGTCACCACAAGATCCCACGCACCCAGAATCAACGACCGCATCAACGAGCAGCCCAGAGCAATCCCCCAGCGAGGCCCAGCAGCGAGCACAACGGCGGGAGGCCCTCAGCGACCTGGCACACCAGCGGCCACCCAGTGAGCAAGATACCACGAGCGCGGTAGGCTTGAGTTCGCTACTGTCACCGGCATCACCATCATCCCCCCAGGTACTGCGCCGCCTAGGAGTTATTGCCATCCTTTTCGCGGTTCTCGTCTCTGGAGCGGCGGTCTATGTGGCACGCCAGCGGAGTCCTGCCGTCGCCACACCGCCTATTCCCGCCATGCTCTCCCTTGATCTCCGCTCCTCAGATCTCATCTGTCCTAGCGATATCACATGGTCACCAGATGGGAGACGCATCGCCGTGCGTGCCGTTCTCGGTAGTGGCGACGCGACAGCGTGTGTGACACAGCCTCCAGTAATTGGTATCTTCGATGCGCGAACGGGAGCACGGCTCAAGGTGCTCGACCCTACACGTATGCTGAATGCGCTGGGCTATACAGGCGACCTTGGTGACGACACATGGGCGCCCGATGGGGCTTCCATTGTCTTTGAATCTTCTGTCAAGCCGCTTCCTGTAACACCAGGGCGCGACAAGCTCCCTGGGCTGCTCTGGCTGCCAGCGGTTGGCGGCTCACCACGCATTATGCTGGCCTCAGTAGGGACGCTGGCCTCTCTGGCGGGCGCTGGCCTCGATGGGTCCAGCATCGTCTGGAATATTCGCACCGGCATGCCCGCTAGCCTGATTGGCCCGCAAAAGCCGGGGGCACTGACCTATCGCTGGACACCGAGTGGGCAGATTGTCGCGGACCAACCGCTGCCTACCACGCTCACGCCACTCACTGGCGCGCCCGCCTCGCCGCCCGGTGGCACGACGTTCTCACGCTGGCAGCCGGGCACGCTCAATCCCATCTACTCCGCTAGCTCAGATGGTGGGTTTAATACCTTCTCACCACCGATCGCCGAGGTATACCAGGCAAATACAACAATCTGGTCGCCCGATCACCAGTATGTCACCTTTGGCTTGCCGATTCTCGCAGTGCTCCCTTCCGCGTCAGGGCGTTCCCTACCTGCGATCAGCCAGCAAGAATGCACAGAGACAGGTATCGGCCGGCAGTGTCTCGCCGCTGCCGCTCCTTTCCCCGATTTCGCTTTCGTGGCCATCTCCAGTGCTAGCGAACGCGGCGCACACCAGAATCTGCCTGATGGCAGTGTCCGCCTCTCATGGGGGAGCGTGCCTGTCACGTGGCGACCGGATGGTCATGTAGTGGCAACGATTCTGCCGGATGATGGTCCTCAATCCGGCAACAGCACGTTGACTATCTCGCTCTTCAAGGATGACGAGGCCGTGCGGACCACAGCGCTGTATACGGTGTGCTCACCACGTTGTAGCGGCCCTATTTCGGGCGGTGGTTCCGTGCTGCGCTGGTCGCCCACAGGTCTGCAACTCTCGTTCTTCGATTATAACGCGGACCTGCTCATCATCTGGGGGGCTGGGAGCCTTCCCGCGTAAGCGCCACGCATGCCTGGTATTGGGTAGAATGTACCCCACTATTTGGACAGGGCTATATGTTAAAGTAGCAGGGGGTGAACAGGTGCGGAGGGAACGAGAAATGTATGGCTAGGGTGCGCAGACGGCAGAGCAGCGAGTTCATGGTGCGTGTCGTGTTGGAAGCGCTCACAGGACAGAAGACGCTCAATGAGTTGGCGAGCGCGTTTGGCATACATCCGGTGCAAATCACCCAGTGGAAACGGCAAGCGTCGGAGGAACTGAGTCGCGTATTCGCTAGTCCTGGTGACCGTCAAGGCAAAGCGGATCCGGCGCTCATCGAGCAACACTATCAGGAGATCGCCCAGGTAAAGGTAGAGGAGACTGGCTGCGAAAAAAGGGCGGTCACTGCCGGGGAGCAGCGTGAGGTGAACGTCTCACCGGCTCTTCGGTGGGGGCTAGCG